>JBDUEH010000077.1:0-8007 GCA_040002555.1 Gemmatimonadales bacterium
CGGTCTCGAGAACTGCCTCGAGCGTCGTGACCTGGTAGCCTTCCATCGCTGCCTGGAGCGCGCAGATGGGATCGATCTCGGTAATGACAACGCGCGCGCCCTGACCCTTTAGTGCCTGTGCGCAGCCCTTGCCGACATCGCCGTATCCGCAGATGAGTGCGACTTTTCCGGCGAGCATCACGTCAGACGCGCGGAGAATTCCGTCGGTCAAAGAGTGGCGGCAGCCGTACAGGTTGTCGAACTTCGACTTCGTTACTGAGTCGTTGACGTTGATGGCGCAGAACAGGAGCTGTCCCGCTTCCATCATCTGATAGAGGCGATGCACGCCGGTCGTCGTCTCTTCCGAAACTCCGCGAAGATCCTTCGACATGGTCGTCCAGCGGCTCGGGTTCTTCTTCAGCTCAGTGCGGAGCAGATCGAGAATGACGCCATACTCTTCCGAATCTTTCGCTTCGTCGAAGTCAGGAACCTTGTTGTGCTTCTCGAACTCGACGCCCTTGTGGACGAGCAACGTTGCGTCGCCACCGTCATCAAGAAGAAGATTCGGGCCTGAGCCGTCGGGCCAGACAAGCGCCTGGTCCGTGCACCACCAGTACTCCTCGAGCGTCTCGCCTTTCCATGCATAGACCGGCGTGCCCTGCGGATTGTCGATCGTTCCATTCTTGCCGACGACGACAGCTGCTGCGGCGTGATCCTGCGTCGAGAAAATGTTGCACGAAACCCAGCGTACATTGGCGCCGAGCTCGACAAGGGTCTCTATGAGGACGGCGGTCTGAACCGTCATGTGCAGTGAGCCCATGATCTTCGCGCCGGCGAGGGGATTCTTTCCCTTGTATTCGTTACGAAGCGCCATCAAGCCGGGCATCTCGTGCTCAGCAAGGCGAATCTCGTTGCGGCCGAATTCGGCGAGCGAGATATCTGCGACTTTATACGCGTCGCGGTTACCGCTGACGGCGAATTGCGGTGGCGTGCCTTCGGCTGTGGTTGGAAGTTCTGCTACGCTAGTCAAGATCTAATCCTCGGTGTGGTGAAGAATTATCGGCTGTCCGCCGGTGGTGGCTCTACTCAACTACAACTGCCCAACTAAGGTCTGACCGTAGTGGTCGGTGCTATGCAGTTTCCATCTGTGCCATCTGTGGTAACGCCTTTCTCCCTGCGGCCGCGAACAACGTCGGCCCCTTCGCCGCTTCGTCTGCGGGAAGCGGTTGGTAACGAACGCCCGAAAAACCGGCGGCCTTCAAAAGCTCATCGATCTGCTCAGCGGAAAATCCTCTCCAAACGTGACCCATCTCGTTGAGCAGGTCTTCGCGATCGTGAGGCATCATGTCCACTATCAGCAGACGACCGCCCGGCTTGAGAACACGTCGCGCCTCGGCGATTGCCTCGAGTGGCTCGGGGACGTAGTGCATAACGAGGAAGAGAAGCGCCGCATCCAGTGAACCGTCTTCTATAGGAAGGCCTTCGAGGCGACCGCTCCGAACGTCAACGTTGCTCATCGCCGCGAGTCTGCGACGAGCGGCAGAGAGCATTGCGGCAGAGTCGTCAATGGCGATCACTTGTCCCACGAATGGAGCGAGTGATTCCGCGAGCTGTCCGGTGCCGCATCCAAGATCACCGACAGTCCAGTTTTCGTCGAGAAGTCCGAGCAGACCGAGAAGGTCCGCGCGTTTGCCGAAGAGCTCGTCGCGAAGACGGTCCCACTGGCCCGCCGCTGAAGAAAAGAATTTCTGGGACTTGCTGCGGCGATGGGCGAGTACCGTTTGCACGCGTCGCGAATCCTGTGCTGCAGCGGGGGTGGCAGTGACCTGTTCGCGCACGACATGCCACACTTTGCGGGACGATGCTTCGAGCTTTTCTGCGGTGCGATAGCGGCGGCTGGTGCCGTCCGGACGGGAGACTACCCAATCCTGATCGGAGAGCGACTTGAGGTGTCGGCTCACGGTGGACTGCGGAAGCTGAAGAACTGACCGGATTTCGTTTACGGTAAGCTCATGCCGTTCCAGGAGGAGCAGCATTCTGCTCCGGGTGGAATCGGCGAGCGCGTTGATGCGCTCGAACAAGGGAATAGGCTGAGTAAGTTGCATCCGTATATCCGGATATAAGGATACATGACATCCGGGCTCGGGTCAAGTGTCGTATAGTGGTTGAGGCCGCTTGTTTGGCGGGCGAGTTTCCAGGATATTGCGAACAGCGAATCAGTTACAAACTGCGGAACGGCTTGGGGCACGGATTTGACGGATGCAACGGATCAGATACGGAGAACCGATTCAGACTCGTCCCCCGCGCTTTTTAGGGGGGAACTACGGGCGGCTGCAGCGACCAACCCCAATTCATTTCCGTAGTCCCGTTTCTCATCCGTAAAATCCGTCCAATCCGTGCCCCAAAAACGTAGTTCGACCCAATCTTTTGTACCCGAATGTCCTTCGAATCCAACCTGAATCGCCTTGAACAGATTGTCGGCCAGCTCGAAGGCGACAAGCTCGACCTGAATGAATCGCTCAAGCTCTTCGAGGAAGGAATCGAGCTACTCCGAAAGGCATCAGTCGAGCTCAACGAAACTGAATCGAAGGTCAAGGAGCTCGTCGAACGAGCAGACGGCGTTCTGGAGCTGCGCGATCTCGCAGGCTGATTTCGCCCTGTCACCGCTCGCTGCGCGCGCAGATGTCGAAGATGCTGTCTCCAGGGCGTGCGAGGCCGCGCTTCATGACCTCCAGAATCCCCTTCGATCGGCGGTTCATTACGCGCTGACTGGAGGCGGCAAGCGACTCCGCGGCATGTTAGTTCTCGCTTCTTATAGGGCTGCCGGTGGAACCGGCGACGCCTCAGGACTGGCCGCAGCCGTCGAGATGATTCACGCCTACTCGCTCGTCCACGACGACCTGCCGTGCATGGACGACGACGACATGAGGCGGGGAAGGGCGTCCACTCATCGCGTATATGGGGTTCAGATCGCGACTGCGGCTGGTGCGGTGATGATACCGCTGGCGGCCCAGACGGCCTACCGCGCCGCATGCCTTCTTCGGTTGCCCGCAGATGCCTGCTGTACGATAGTTAAGGTATTGATGCAGGGCGCTGGAGCCGGGGGCATGATCGGCGGCCAGCTCCTCGATCTCGAAGCAGAAGGCAAGGAGCTTTCGCGGACCGATCTCGACTCGATTCACGCGGCGAAAACCGGTGCGCTGATCGCTTCGGCAGTCAGAATCGGTGGGGTGGCAGCTTCGCTTTCAGATACGGCTCTCGACGCGCTCGGGAGTTACGGAAACAAGATCGGTCTCGCCTTTCAGATCATGGACGACGTACTCGACGTAACGGCTTCGACCGTTCAGCTGGGGAAAATTGCGGGTCGCGACGCTGCGCTTGGGAAGAGCACGTATCCTGCTTTGCTTGGCGTTGAAGGTGCAATCGAAAGAGCGAACGGCTTGATCGACGAAGCGTGTGCAGATCTTGGCGCACAAAGTCTGCTCAGCCCGGAGCTCGAAGGCCTGGCTCGATTCATTGTCTCACGCAGTCACTGACAAAATCATTAGACCAATGCTGAATCTCGACGACGTCCAATTTCCACTCGCTCTCAAGTCGATGACTCGCGACGATCTCCGCGACCTCTCCGCGTCGATGCGTTCGCGATTGATTGAAGTCTGCTCACGCACCGGCGGTCACATCGGTGCCGGACTCGGCGTCGTCGAGCTCGCCGTTGCCGTGCACGCTGCGTTCGATACGCCGCGCGACCAGATCGTATGGGATGTCGGTCATCAAGGCTATCCCCACAAGCTGCTCACCGGCCGCAACGCCAAAATGGAAACGTTGCGCCAGGAACACGGCATCTCCGGATTTCTAAAGCGCGCAGAAAGCGAGTTCGACACATTCGGTGCAGGACACGCCGCCACCGCGATCTCGGCTGGGCTCGGAATGGCGACTGCACGCGATCTCAACGGTGAAGAGTTCAAGGTCGTCTCAATACTCGGCGACGGCGCCCTGACATGCGGGCTCGCATACGAGGGGTTAAACAATGCAGGCGCGTCAGGTCGCGACTTCATCGTAATCCTCAACGACAACGAAATGTCGATCGCGCCTAACGTCGGCGCTATGTCGAAGTACCTGGTGTCGATCCAGCGCAATCCGCTTTACAATCGCATGCGCTCAGCGGTCGGGGGCGTGCTGGATTCCGCGCCGGCTAAGCGCTCAGGCGTTGCTACGATCGTGAAGAAATGGGAAGAGAGCCTGAAGGCGTTTCTCACACCTGGCGTGCTCTTCGAAGAGCTCGGATTCCGCTACTTCGGCCCCATTGACGGTCACGACATCGACGCGCTCATGGACACGCTGACTGCGGTGCGCGATTTCACAGGGCCACGGCTCGTTCACGTGATCACGCAAAAAGGAAAAGGATTTCCGGCCGGCGAGAACACGGAAAAATGGCACGCGCTTCCACCAGGTCACGATCCTGCGACTGGAAAACAGCTCAAGGTTTCAACCGCGAACGCGAATTACACGTCAGTGTTCGGCAAGGGGCTCACCGAGTTGGCGAAGGAAAACGAAAAAATCGTGGCGATTACAGCGGCGATGCCGAGTGGAACGGGAACCGGCACGTTCGCGTCGGCGCTGCCAGAACGGTTTTTCGATGTGGGAATCGCGGAAGGACACGCAGTGACGTTCGCGGCCGGAATGGCAACGCGCGGAATTCATCCGGTGTGTGTCATTTACTCGACGTTCCTTCAGCGCGCTTACGACAACGTGATTCACGATGTCGCGATTCAGGAACTCCCGGTTGTATTCGCGATGGATCGCGCCGGCCTCGTCGGTGAAGACGGCCCGACGCACATGGGATTGTACGACATCGCGTACATGCTTGCCGTGCCTGGTATGACCGTCACCGCTCCGAAGAATGGCGCCGAGATGCTCGGTCTCCTTCGAACGGCAGTTGCTCACACGCACGGTCCGTTCTGTTTACGCTACCCGCGCGATGCTGCGCCGGACATCGTTCCGCCAATGGCCGAGATAGAGGCGATTCCGTATGGAACGTGGGAAGTGATGCGTAAGGGCGCCGGCGCGCGCGATGCGAATGGGGGCGTCGCAATTCTTGCCACAGGCACGATGGTGTTGCCATCAGTCGCGGCCGCGGAAATGCTGGCGGACGAAGGCGTGAGCGCGACAGTTGTGAACTGTCGCTTCATCAAGCCTCACGATTCCAAAATGCTCGCGTCAATTGTTGCCGACCATCGCTATCTGCTCATCGTCGAAGAAGGGACCGTCGTCAACGGTTTCGGTGCGCACATGAGTGCGGTCGTGGGTGCGCTCGACTCTGCGGTCAAGGTCGCAGTGCATGGCGTTCCCGATGAGTTCATTGAGCAGGCGCCGAGGCCGAAACAGCTTGCGAGTGTGGGGCTCGACGCTTCGGGAATCGCCGGCCGCGTTCGCGATCTGCGACAGTCGGAGTCGCGGGGCGCGCGGCTCCGCGCCGGGTGATGCGGCTCGGTGTAATCGGCCACACCGGCTATGAGAAGCTGCCGGCGATCCTCGACTCGCTTTTTAGTCTTGCCCCGACTCTTGGACTGGAGCTCGAGTTCGAGCGCGAACTGCACGAAGCTGCGGGCCGGGGAGAGCGTCTGGATGATCCGCGGTCGATCGACGCGCTGATTACACTCGGCGGCGACGGAACGCTGCTCCGCGGCGCCCGACTTCTCGCCGGCGCACCAGTGCCGATCCTTGGCGTCAATCTCGGGCGCGTGGGCTTTCTGACAACGTGCGGAAGTGACGGCGTAGAAGAGGCCGTTCGATTGCTCGCATCGGGAAAGTATGTCGCGGAAGCGAGGATGTGTCTCCATGCGAGTGCAGTCGATGGAGGAGGCTCGGTTCGCCAGGAATGGCGCGCCCTCAATGATGTTGTCGTGCACAAGGGCGGTTTCGCGCGTGTCGTGCGGTTAAAAGTCACCGTGGACGGTGATTCGATTGGTACATATGCGGCGGATGGTCTCATCATGTCTACACCGACCGGATCGACGGCATACAGTCTTTCGGCCGGTGGGCCTGTAGTTGTTCCCACTGTCGAATCGATGATCCTCACGCCAATCTCGGCCCATACTCTCGGAGTTCGGCCTCTTGTTCTACCGCCTGAGTCGGTGGTTGGAATCGACACGTCGATAAGCTCGGAGGAGATGCTCGTCACCGTCGACGGGCAGGTTGGCACGCAGCTGGTGCCGGGCGAGAAGCTCGTGATTCGCAAGGCGAGCGAGCACGTTCGAATTGTGCGCTTGCCGGGGTCGAGCTTCTTCGAGAGGATGCGTGTCAAGCTCGGATGGGGCGACCTCCCGGGC
The DNA here is from genome assembly GCA_040002555.1 of Gemmatimonadales bacterium. Taxonomy (GTDB): domain Bacteria; phylum Gemmatimonadota; class Gemmatimonadetes; order Gemmatimonadales; family Gemmatimonadaceae; genus UBA4720. The sequence continues at coordinate 6,309 of JBDUEH010000077.1, forward strand.
CGGGATTAGCACGTGCTGACTGAGCTTCGCATCCGGAATTTCGCGATCATCGAATCGTTGACGCTGCCCTTGTCCGGCGGCTTTAACGTCTTGTCGGGCGAAACGGGAGCGGGCAAGTCGATCATCGTTGGAGCGCTGGGATTTCTTCTCGGCGAGCGAGGCAGCGCCGACCTCATTCGCACAGGCGCCGACAAGGGAACTGTCGAAGGCGTCTTTGACATCAACGGATCGAAGTCGATCGCTGCGATGATCGATGAGCGCGGGATCGAGACTGACGACGGGACCATCGTCCTGAAGCGCGAAATATCAAGCAACGGCAGGGGCCGCGCCTGGGCGAACGGATCGCCCGTGACTGCGACCCTTTTGGGTGAGATCGGACGTGCGCTGGTCAATCTGCACGGTCAGCACGAAGCGCAAACGTTGCTCGACGCTGAGTCGCAGCGACGAATTCTCGACACGTTTGGAAATGCGACTGAGCAGGCGGACTCCGTGCGCGAAGCGTTTACGGAATTGTCGAAGATCACGAGGGACATCGCGCAGCTGAGCTCGCGACGGGCGGATGCGGAGCGTCGCGCGGATTATCTGAAGCACGTGACGCGCGAGATCGAAGATGCGAAACTTGTTGTGGGCGAAAACACTCGTCTGGAAGACGAAGCGCGAGTCCTTGAAAACGCCGATGAGCTTCGGACTCTCGCCTCTAACATCGGCTCACTGCTTTCCGACGACGAAGAGAACATTCTCGAGCGACTTGGTCATGTCGATCGTGCCCTCGGCAGCGTCCAACGAGTCGATCCGTCGGCGGCAAAACTTCAGGAGCTTTACGACGCCGGATTTTATGCGCTTGATGAGCTCGCGCGGGCAGTGGGAGACTACGCGCGAAGAGTGGAGCTCGATCCGGATCGCCTCGAGATAGTTCGTCGCAGACGCGAGCTCATTTTCGATCTCGTCAAGAAATACGGGCCGACGCTTGACGACGTGATTGAGACAGGAAGGAAATCGCGCGCTGAACTTGATCTCGTTGACTCCGGATCGTTCGATCTGGCGCAACTCGAGGCTCGCGAGAAAGCTGCTGTCGAATCGTTGAATGCTTCCGCTACGCGGCTGACATCGCTGCGATCGGCCGCGGCGAAAAAATTGGCGAAGGCTGTCGATACCGTGCTTCCTGATCTGGGGATGACGGGCGGTCGCTTCGCGGCGACGTTGAACGCGAAGTCAACGCCGGACGAAAACGGGGCGGAGGACATCGAGTTCAAAGTCGCATTGAACGTCGGGCACGATGCGCGTCCGCTTGCGCGCGTTGCTTCGGGCGGAGAGCTCTCGCGAGTGATGCTGGCACTCAAGACCATTCTTGCTCGCGCCGATTCTGTGCCGACTCTCGTGTTCGATGAAGTAGACGCGGGCATCGGAGGAAAGGTCGGTCTACAGGTTGGCGACACGCTGAGGAGGGTGGCCGAGCATCATCAGGTGTTCGCCATCTCGCATCTTCCGCAGATCGCGGCTCGTGCTCACAATCACATTGTCGTCGCCAAGGCGGCGAAGGGCGGAGTTACGACGGCGGATGTAGCAGTGCTCGAGGGACCAACCCGCGTCGTGGAGATCGCCCGCATGCTCGGCGGTGACCCCGATAGTAAAGTGAGCCGGGAGCACGCGAAGGAGCTGCTCGAGACGGCAACCTCGTCGTGAGGACGGCGCTGCCGAA
>JBDUEH010000078.1:0-8003 GCA_040002555.1 Gemmatimonadales bacterium
CTGGTGTTCTTCGTGGCCATATTGTGCATGCCTCCTGCTGAGATGGCTGAAAAAAAGTCGTTAGCACTCGATAGGGTTGAGTGCTAACGATCTTAAGTTATCGGGTCCATCTGGCTAATTCAAGGCACGCCTGAGGCACATCCGTTTCCCTGAGGAAACATCACATTTCTTGCAGCATTCCCTGGGGAGTGGAAAAATGCCTGCATTACCGGAAAAGTGTTCAAACCGCTCCGTCTATCGGGTCAGGATCTCATATCCGATCCGCACGCCCTTAAGCGTCAGAAACGGATCCACCTCGTCAAAAGATTTGCAGTGCGGCCGAAGCGTCTCGGCGAGTCCGCCAGTGCCGATCACGATTGGATTCGGCACATCCCACTCGGCCTTGATACGATTGACCAGGCCGTCAACCGAATCAGCTGCCCCGAAGAGAACGCCCGAACGGATGCACTCGTCCGTCCGCGTACCAATCACCTTCATCGGCGCGATAAGCTCCGTCGCCGAAAGTTGGGACGTTCTACGAAAAAGGGTATCTGCCGAAGTTCCGATACCAGGCTGAATCACGCCGCCGATGAACGCACCGTCAGCCGTGATGCAGTCGTATGTCGTTGCTGTGCCCAGGTCGACGACGATTGCGTCGCGCTTCCACAATCGACTGGCGGCAAGTGTGTTGGCGATGCGGTCGGCGCCTACTGTGAAGGGCTCATCGACAAGAAGCTGGATCGGCAATGCGGCGCGAGCGTCAACAATTGCTGGAGCAACGCCGAAACAATCCTGGCAGGCCCGCGCTAGCGGTTGAGTTACGGGAGGAACCACCGAACAGACCGCGCTGCCCTTCACGCTCGCGGCGTCTATCCCGCTCGCACTCAACATCGATCTAAGCAACAGTGAAAACTCATCCTGAGTTCTCGGGACTCCAGTCGTGATGCGCCAGTGCGAGTGAAGGTCCTCGCCATCGAAGAGTCCGATCGTTGTTTCAGTATTTCCGACGTCGAATGTCAGTATCATGCGGGGAGGTCGAGGACCAGTGAGCCGGAACGAAATCTGCTGACAGAGTCAGCGAGCGCAACGAGAAGTTCGCCGCCGGGAGTGATTCCTTCCACAATTCCCCGCGCCGGCTCCCGGCACGAGCGTCCTCTCGCAAGGTCGCGGGCATTCCACTCGGCTAGCTCGACCGACGTGAGATTGCCAATCGCGCTCGCCGCTGCTCGCAGCGCTGGAACCATTTCGGTCAACACTTCGATGCGCCGAGTGCCGGCTTCGAGCGCGCCAGCGAGTGGAAAATCGACCGGAGGGCTGACATTCACACCGACGCCGATGGCGACCCAGTCGAGACGTGAATCCCGCCACCGCGCTTCAACGAGAATTCCAGCGAGCTTTCGTCCGTCGACGAAAAGATCGTTCGGCCATTTCAGGCGAACGGGCTCAGTTGCAAAACGATCTAGTGCGCGGGCGGTTCGCAATCCAATGCGCAGCGATAGCACGTCCAGGCCCGACGTGTCATCCGGCCGCTCTATCAACGTCAGCCAGATTCCGGTGGTCGAAGGCGATGTCCACTTGGCACCGGACCGTCCCCGCCCCGCTGTTTGATGATCTGCGATGACAAGCACACCCGCTGGCGATCCGCCGGTTGCCTTCCTATGCGCCACATCGAGAGTGGAGGTCGTCGACTCGAGCAGCTCGACTTCCGGCAGATCGAGTAGAGTCGCAAGATCCGCAGAGGAGAATCCGTCGAAAAGTAATTGATCAGCCACGACTGTAGACGACCGCCAGAACCACGAGGCCGAGCACTATTCGATAAATCGCAAACAAACCGTAGCTGTGTTTGCTGACGTAGCGAAGGAGCGCGGAAATCGCGAACCAGCCGCTGATCGCCGATGCGAGCACTCCGACGAGCAGCTCAATTCCGAACCCGCCGTTCTTCAGCACTTCGGGACCCTTTAGAACTACGGCAGCGGCAATGATCGGCATGCTCATCAGGAAGCTGAAGACTGCGGCCGACTGTCTGTCAAATTTGAGACCCCGAGCGGCCGTAATTGTCGATCCGGAGCGTGACACCCCAGGAATGAGTGCGACTACCTGCGCGCATCCGATCAGGAACGCATCCATCGCAGTCATGCTCTCGAGCTTCCGTTCCTGCGACGCCACCTTGTCCACGAACCACAAAATGATTCCCACGACGATCAACGCTGTCGCGGTCAGCGCGGGCGCACGAAACACCGTCTCGGCCTTCTTCTCCAGCAATAGTCCGCCGATCGCACCCGGAATCGTGGCGATGATGAGAAACACAACCCGCTTCTTCTCGACTGTATCAACCCTGCGCGTCGTGACTATCGACGCGGCGGCCACGATGAGCTGTCCCCACTCTTTTCGAAAGAACCACAACACGGCGACGAGAGTTCCGAAATGCAGCGCGACGTCGAACGCGAGGCCGGGGTCGTGCCAGCCGAAGAGGTAGGGCGCAAGCGACAGATGCGCGGAGCTGCTCACCGGGAGGAATTCGGTGAATCCCTGTAGGAGACCAAGGACCAGCGCTTGAAAGATTGTCATTGATTGTTGGCTAGCGATGTGGTGTAGAGATTCTCGTACTGGCTGACGATCTCGTTAAGCGAGAAGCGAGCCCGCGCATCGGCAGCCCCCAGCTCGCTCATCGCGCGCCACTTCTCCGGATCCTTAAGGATCGACAGCGACGCACGCGCCATGCTGTCTACATCGCCGACTTCGCAGAGATATCCGGTCTCCCCTTCGCGAACGACTTCGGGAAGTCCGCCTGCACGTGTGCCGATCACTGGAACTCCGGAGGCGAGCGCTTCCAGCGCGCTCAATCCGAATGACTCGCTCGACGTCGGCAGGAGAAACAGGTCGGCCGACGCCAGGAGCGGTGCCACCACGTCGAGCTTCCCGAGAAAGAATACCGAGCTCTCGAGACCATGCTGACGAACTTCGTCCTCGGCTTCCGGCCTGTCAGGTCCATCGCCCACCATCACGAGACGGCTCGGGATTTCAGCGTTAACCCGCGCGAATACCTGAACGACATCGCGGACACGCTTGACCCGGCGAAAGTTCGAGATATGCATCAGCAGAGGCTCCGACTTGCCAAGCTGTTCCTTCAGCGTGGCAGGATACTTCGCTCGGTCGTAGACCTCGCCGTCGATGAAGTTGTGAATCACGGCGACGTCGCACTTGTCGCATCCGAACGCGTTGTACGTCTCCTTCCTCAGATACTCCGACACAGCAGTGAGGCGATCGGACTTCTCGATCGAAAACTTCGTTATCTGATTGAACGACGGATCCTGGCCGACGATCGTGATGTCCGTTCCGTGAAGCGTAGTGATGACTTTGACATCGCGTTTTTGTTCGCGCAGCATCTCCCGCGCAATCCACGCGCTGGTCGCATGCGGGATTGCGTAATGACAATGCAGCAGATCGAGTCCGTGCGTGCGAACTACCTCGTGCATGCGGACAGCGAGTGCCAGATCGTAAGGCGGATACTCGAACAGCGGATAGCGGCCGACATCAACTTCGTGGAAGAACACGCGTGGCAGGAACGACGGCAGTCGAAACGGCTGCCGGTAAGTGATGAAGTGCACCTCGTGCCCGCGAGCCGCGAGAGCGATCCCAAGCTCCGTTGCAATCGCGCCTGATCCACCATACGTCGGATAACACGTAATACCGATTTTCAAGACGTCTCCTTCCACCACCGATGAACGGTCGCTTCCCAGTCAGCACTCGTCGGGTCAACGCGCGTCACCGATGTCTGCCCAAGCTGATGGCGGAACCACGTTCGCTGCCGTTTTGCGTACTGACGAGTCTCAATAATGATTCTCGCGCGGGCCGATGACAAATCGAGCTCGTCACGCGCGACCAGTCTAATGGTGCGATAACCACTCGCCTTCCAGGCTGGTGCGTCCTCGGGAATCATGCGGTCGAGATTGCTCACTTCGTTGAGCCATCCGTCGCCGATCATCGTATCGATGCGAGAAACAATTCGGTCGGCGAGCTGCACGCCTGGATCGACAACGAGGTACGCCGGAACGTGCTCCGGCCGGCGCGCCTCTTTTTCATGAAACGCGCTGATGCGGTACCCGGTGAGCAACGCGATCTCGATCGCACGAATGAGCTGAGTTCGTCCAAGTTTGCTTCGGTGCGGATCGAGTTCGCCACACCAGCGCTCGAGATCGGTCAGGGACATCCCTCCGAGAATCTTCTCTAATGCTGACCTCCGAGCGGGATCGACGTCGGGCGAATCGAACAACGGCTCGAACAACGCCTTGATATAGAAACCGGTTCCACCGACGATCAGTGGAATGCGACCGGCGGATTCAGCCTCATCAATCCACATCTCCGCTGACGCGGCCCATTCAGAAGCCGAATAGCGTACCTCGGGCGCGACGATATCGATGCCGCGATGCGGAATGGCCTTCAACTCGGATGCCGCCGGTTTAGCCGTCCCGATGTCGAATCCGCGGTATATCTGACGAGAGTCGGCGCTGATGACAGTGCCTGTGTATTCCATTGCGAGTGCCGCGGCAACGGCTGACTTCCCCGCTGCGGTGGGACCGCAGATTACCCGTAGTCTATTTTCTCCCAAACCTGCGATCCAGCTCGTCCCACCTTAGCTGCACGATTGTCGACCGTCCGTGGACATCGTGGGCCGGCAGTTTCGTATCGCGCAGCGATGCAAACAATGCGCGCATTTCCGCAGTGGACAACTGCTCGCCTGCCTTGATCGCCGACTTGCATGCGACCGTCGCTGCGAGATGTTCGTGTCGCGTTGCCGTTCCCGCGACCCTGTCTCCCGTGAGTGCGTCGAGCGTTTCTCTCAAACATCGCTCGGCGTCGAATCGTCGGTGCGGCATCGGCACCGTACTCACGATCAGGGTATTGCCGCCAAATCCTTCGATTTCAAATCCGAGTTTTTCGAGGTACACCCTATTGGATTCAAACGCATCGCCCTCGGCCGGCCCCAGATGAAGCGTTAGCGGCAGTAGTAAGCGTTGAGCTGGAGCATTCCCGCTCTCGAGCGCATGCATGAACTCTTCGTATAGCACGCGCTCGTGAGCGGAATGCTGGTCAATCAAAACGAGACCTTCCTCGTGCTCGAATGCGATGTACATGCGGCGAAATTGAAACAGCTCCGGAATTTCGGCCGTCGGATGCGGAGTGGTTGGATCAAGAGCTTCGTCGGCAGAGATGGCGTCATCAGATGCCCGGTTGTCGTCCGAAAACAATCCTTCACCCGGTCTTGTGAGCGACATGACCGCCGATTGGTCAACGTTCGCGACAAGGAAATCATTACCGGTAAATCGCGCGCCCGAGAAGAACCGACCGCCCATCACCGCCGATGCGTCGAATGTCCCAAGTGCCCGGCGCACCGCGGTTTCGACGGCGCGCTCGAGCGGCCAGCGGTCAACGAAACGAACCTCTGCCTTCGCAGGATGCACGTTGACGTCAACCGAGCTCGCAGGCAGCGTAATGTTGAGGAATACCGACGGCCGCAACCCTGCCGTTATCGTCGATCGATAGGCGGCTTCGGCGGCGCGAACGATTCCGGTATCACGAATCGCGCGTCCGTTGATCGAAATGAAAACCCGTCGCGTCGCAGTGCCTACATCGGCCGGCCGCTCGACCAATCCACTCGTGTGAACCGTCCCGGCAACATCGTCAACCTCCAGCAGTGCGCCGGCATACTTGCCGCCCCAAATGCCGCTGATGCGGGCGCGCAACGAAGAAACGGGTGGAAGGGTGAGCGCCTTCTTGCCATCGTGGACCAAATTGAAGCGCACGTCCGGTCGCGTGAGTGCGATGCTGCCGAAGGAATCGACGATCGCCCTCCACTCCGAGCGAGCGCTCCGGAGAAATTTCTTTCTCGCGGGAACATTGAAAAAAAGCTGTTCGACAGAGACGGTTGTACCGCGCCTTCTTGCTGCCGCCTCGAAGCCAGCTACGGCTCCCCCGGTCAAAGATAGAGCGGTTCCCTCGCCATCGGCCGAGCTGGTCTCGATGTGAAACCGCGAGATCGATGCAATTGCTGGAAGCGCTTCGCCTCTGAAACCAAAGCTCGACACACCAACGAGATCGGACGCAATCCTGATCTTCGACGTTCCGTGGCGAAGGAGCGCGGTCTTCACGTCGTCGCGGTCCATCCCTGTTCCGTCGTCGGCAACGCGGATCAGCTTATGGCCGCCTTCCTCAACGGTGACGTCGACGCTCGTCGCTCCCGCGTCGAGAGAATTTTCGACGAGCTCCTTCACAACTGATGCGGGACGCTCGACTACCTCGCCCGCCGCGATCTGATCCGCGACGGCGCTCGGCAGCACCGCGATCACGGCCAAGCTACCAGTCCCTGCCGTTCGGCGGTGGAGTTGGAACGCTCCGACGCTGCTTTCGTCCCTGCACGTCCTGCTCCTGCTGTTCAATGGAGTTCAATATCTGCTCGGCCTTCGCTTCGTTCATTCCTGGAATCGGTCGAGGTTGAGGGGTGTTGTTCGTCGATCCTCCCGGGGTCGGCTGCGGTTGCGGATTGGCTCCGCCCCCTCCACCACCGCCACCTCCTCCGCCGCCGTTTTTCTGCTTTCGGAGTGCAAGCTCGTAGTTCCACTTCGCGTCAGCATCATCCGGACGAAGTGTCAGCACTCGTTTGTAAACGGCCAGAGCACTGTCGAGAGGTTCGGCGGCCGAGTCTCCCTTGACCGCGAGGCCCTGACGAAGGTGTATGAGTCCAGCGTTGAAACCCGACCGATACTGAACCTCAGAGTCCGGGCTCAACGCGGCTTTCTTCAGAATTGGAAGTGCTGGTTTGATGGAATCGGGCTTAGCCATCATTGCGGTCGCAGAGTTGTACAGACGCGCGGAGTCCTTGTCGCGAAAATTGCCCGTCGAGCACCCGTTCATGAACATTCCGATCATCAACATCGAAGCAGTCGTTCCGACGGCGGAGACTTCGCGTCGCCGCCCCCTTCTCGTTGAAAGAAATGCGTCGAGGAGAATGAGCAGAAGCGCAGGCAAAAGAAAATACTGGAATCTCTGCGCGAGGTTCGTTCCCTTGGACATCGCCCTCTGCTCGGTTCGCAGTCTCGCAAGAGTCTTACGAACGGTCGCCGCGCGGTCGGGATCAGTTGGTGAGACGAAAGTCCCTTTCCCCGCATCTGCAGCGGCGCGAAGCAGGTCAGGCGAGTACTTCGAGACAACGACGTTGCCCTGTTGATCTTTTTTATTCGTCGTCGTTCCGTTTTCGGTGACGGGAATAGTCGCGCCGCTGGCTGTGCCAAACCCGACGGTGATGATGGTTGTACCTGCCGACGCCGAGCGCTGCGCTTCGGTGACAACGTCATCCACGTTCTCGAATCCTTCGCCGTCGCTCATCAACACAATTGCACGCTCCGCACCCGACTTGGAAAGCGCAAGAAGGTTGTTAGCCTGACGGAGCGCACTCGCCAACGAGCTTCCCGATTGACCGACAACCGTCGGATCGAGATTGTCGATGAACAGGTTGAGTCCCGCCGCATCGACTGTGATGGGACTAAGAACGTAGCTCTTGCCCGCGAAGGCGATCAGCGCAAAGCGATCATTGGGAGAGATCTCGCGAAGCCGGTCAACCACCTGCTTCATCTTCGCGAGCCGATTCGGCGACTCATCGCGCGCAAGCATCGATGACGATGCATCGAGAGCGAGAATGACGTCGATACCAGGTTGCCGGACCACGGTCTGCTCAACTCCCCATCTGGGTCCCGCAAACGCAACCGCAATCAACAGCGCGGCGAGCGAAAGGCGCATGGGCTGCCAGCGGGTTGATGCGGCAGCAGTTGGTGCCAGTCGCGCGATCATCGCGGGCGTGCCGAGGTGCGCGAGTCTACGCGCGCGAACTCTGCGCGCCTTCACGATCAGACCGCCGGCGACAAGCGGAAGCAGAACGACCAGCACCAATGCCCACGGCCAGCTGAAGTAACGAAAGTCGATCATGGAAGCGGCGCCTTCCACGCGGTTAGCGCGAGCTCGAGAACAAG
>JBDUEH010000079.1:0-8002 GCA_040002555.1 Gemmatimonadales bacterium
GCATCTCTTCGTCCATCTCGAGCTGATCGTAGTTCTCGGTATTCATGAAGTGGTATGTGTCGCCACCCTGATACAGGAACTCGAGGTCGTGCGTCTCCATCGACGCCTTTTCGATCGTGTCCGCGGCGCGAAAACGATGCTCGAAGCTCGAACCGCTGCGGAGATTCTTCAGTTTCGCCTGCACCATCGCGCGAAGGTTTCCAGGCGTGTGATGTCGGAATTCGATAACGCGACACGGGTCGCCCTCGAATACCAGCACCATGCCTCTGCGAATCTGTGTTGCGGGAAATGCCATTGTCCCAAGTCCAATAAATAGCGCCGCCCTGCCAATCCCCCACCTGGAGGATGCCGGACGCGGCGCGTTTTCAAGTCAATTCAAGGCAAGCCTTGCAATTTAACCCGGTCGCCGAGCCCCGTAAACCTCGCGAACTACCGGCTGGAGGGAGCGCCAGATGTTGTCCGCGACGATGGGCTCGCCCTTCTCGTTGGGGTGGACGCCGTCGGCCTGATTGAGAGAGGCAATTCCGGCAACCTTATTGAGGAGAAATGGCACGAGGGTCAGGTTGTCTCGCTTCGCAACGTCCGCGTAGGCCTTGCTGAATTCAGCCGTGTATGACGCGCCAAGATTGGGTGGCGCCTGCATCTCCACCAGAAGTATTCGTGCTTTTGGCTGAGTGGCTCGGATCTTTGCGACGATCGCCTCAATATTCGTCCGGAGCGTGTCCGGATCGAGCGCCCTCAGGGCGTCATTTCCCCCGGTTTCCAGAACGACAATATCTATTCGCCTCCTGAGAGTCCACTCGATGCGACGGACTGCGCCGGCAGAAGTCTCGCCCGAGAGGCCGGCGTTGATTGCATCGATTGGCATGCCAGCCGCCGCTGCCCTTTGAGATACGAGATTCGGAAAGGCTTGCTTCGTATCCGATAATCCGTACCCAGCCGTGAGACTCGTTCCGAAGAACAGCACAGTAACTTTAGCCGTCGTCGAATCCGGGTTGCCCGAGGGACCGTATGCATCGGTCTGAGCAGTGCTGCCTCTCGGAGCGTCGGCAACGCGGGAATCGATCGCGTGGCTCGGCTCCTTTTCCACTTTCGGAGCCTGGCTGCAGGCGAGAGCCACGCTCATCAAACCAACTATCAGAATTTTCATGCTCATTGCGAAGGAAGTTACACGGGAATATCGCAGCGGCGACCAGCAGCTTGCCGTTCTGCGAGACGTTTCGTTCACGATTCCCGACGGCGCCTTTGTAGCAATCGTTGGACCTTCTGGAAGCGGCAAGACGACCCTACTCGGATTGCTCGCCGGTCTCGATACACCGACGCGCGGCAGCGTGATCCTCGACGGTCACGACCTCACGACGATGAATGAGAACCAGCGCGCGCGACTCCGGGGTGAAAAAGTCGGATTTGTGTTTCAGAGTTTCCAGCTCATACCGACCTTGACGGCGCGAGAGAACATTCAGGTCCCGCTCGAGCTTCAAGGCGCCGACGGCGCCGCCGCGAGGGCAGATGAGCTTCTCGATCGCGTGGGACTGAAAGCGCGCGGACACCACTTCCCGTCGCAGCTCTCGGGCGGTGAACAGCAACGCGTGGCGATCGCACGAGCGTTCGCGAACAATCCGCGGATCCTTTTCGCCGACGAACCGACGGGAAATCTCGACGCAGTAACCGGTTCACGCGTGTTCGAGCTGCTCGAGTCGCTGAATCGCGAATCAGGATCGACCATCATCCTCGTAACGCACGACGCGACTCTCGCGCAACGCGCTTCACGTACAATCCGCCTTGCTGACGGCAACGTCGTTGGCGACAGCGGCGCGGTTGCGGGATGACATCACCTTCGGGAGTGTCGTCGAGTGGCCGGGCATCGTTGAGGCAACTTGCAGGGCTGACGTGGAGGGAGAGCAGAAGCGCGAGACGCCGGCTCCTTCTCTACATGTCGGCGATCTCGCTGGGCGTCGCGGCTCTCGTCGCAATCGATTCGTTCGCTGACAACGTCACGCGTTCTGTGCGCGAACAATCGCGAGCGCTGCTCGGCGGCGACATCTCGTTCTCATCGAACCGGCCCTATTCACCTGGGCAAAAAGCGTTTCTTGATACGCTCGCGACACGGAACAAAGCATCGTACGCCCACGTCGTAACTTTTCCGTCGATGGCGCTGGTGCCACGAACGGGCAACACGCGGTTAACCCAGGTACGCGCGGTCAGCTCGAACTATCCGTTCTACGGCGAGATCACAACTTCTCCCGCAGGCAAATGGGCGTCGCTCAAGACAAACGCGGTCGCTCTCGTCGATCCTTCACTGCTCGTCGCGCTCAACGCCCGCATCGGCGACACGCTGACCCTCGGACTCGGCAAATTCGAGATCGCCGCAACGCTGAAAGATGTTCCGGGAACTGCCGGAGTAGCCGAGATAATCGGGCCGCGCATTTTCATCCCTGAACGCTATGTGCCGGAGACTCAGCTCCTGGTGTTCGGAAGCACCGCGGACTATGGGACGCTCGCAAAGTTTCCCGCCGGCGCAAATCCGGACAAGATCATCGGGCCAGAGCGACCGAAGCTCGAGAAGATGCAGCTGCGTGCGCGCACAGTTACACAGAGTGAAGAGAACACGACCGACGCGATCAAACAGCTCAGCCAGTTCATCGGCATCGTTGGTCTGGTTGCCCTGTTGCTCGGCGGTGTCGGAGTCGCCAGCGGAGTTCGCGCATTCGTATCCCGCAAGATCGACACGGTCGCGATCCTCCGCTGCATTGGTGCGTCCAGCGGACAAGTGCTCGCGATGTACGTGGCGCAGGCAGCTGCGATGGGATTGCTCGGCTCGATTGCCGGTGCAGCGCTTGGTGTCGCCGTTCAGTTTGGCCTGCCGTCCGTGTTCGGAGATTTTCTTCCGGTAGATGTGTCGGTTACGCTGGAGCCCGCAGCGATTTTCACCGGCATCGCGATTGGAACCTGGATCGCATTGATCTTTTCGCTACGCCCCTTGCTCGCGTTACGTAACGTATCACCGCTGCAGACGCTTCGGCGCGATGCCGATTCCGAGATTCTCAGGATGCGATGGAACGACGTGCCACGAGTCATGGTGGACGTCGCCCTCGCGTTGAGCGTCGTAGGAATCGCCCTGCTTCGAGCAGGCACAGTTCGACAGGGCCTGGCCATCAGCGGCGCGACGTTCCTTGTGATCGGCATCCTGTCGCTCAGCGCCATCCTGCTGTCCTGGGTTTCTCGCAAGGCACTCCGCGACGGCTGGCCGTACGTCGTTCGACAGGGTGTCGCCAATCTCTACCGTCCGGCAAATCAAACGCGGTCGGTAATTCTGTCGCTTGGATTCGGCGCGTTCCTCATCACAACGCTCGTGCTTGTCCAGTCGAACCTGTTGAAGCAGTTCAACATCAAGATCGATCAATCGAACGCGAACCTCGTGTTCTTCGATATTCAGGAGGATCAGTTTCTGCCGGTGGATTCCCTGGTCAAATCACGCGGTCGAGTTCTTCAGACGGCGCCGGTTGTCACGATGAGGGTCGCGGCGATCAACGACCGGACGGTCGAACAGATAATTGGCGATGCCCGGGAGAAAATCACCGCTGATTCGCTGGCGCGAGCAAAGCGTGGTGAAAAACCTTTGACGCGACAGGAGAGTCGCGATCGACAGCGGAATCAGGCAAGAGGGCCGGCCGGACGTCAGCCAGCGGGACGGCCGGGTTGGGCACTTCGCCGGGAGTTTCGGTCGACTTACCGCGACAAGCTAACGCCAACCGAAAAGATCACATCGGGCAAATGGTTCGGAACCGCCCCGATGAAGGGCGACACCGGCGAGGTATCACTCGAAAAGGATGTCGCAGAGGAACTGCATGTGAAGCTTGGCGACGTCATCACATGGGATGTCCAGGGAATTCAGATCCCGTCCCGTGTCACCAGCATGCGCGAAGTGACGTGGGAGCGCTTCGAGCCGAACTTTTTCGCGGTGTTTTCGCCGCCATCGCTACGCGACGCGCCGAAGCAGTTTGTTCTCCTGGCGGATGTGCCGGGAACGCAAACGGTCGCCGCACTTCAACGCGACATAGTAAAGCGATTCCCGAACGTGTCGAGTCTCGACCTTTCGCTGGTAAAACAGACTGTCGCGAAGATCCTCAAGAAAGTGTCGACGGCGATCAGGTTCATGGCGCTGTTCAGTCTTGCGATGGGAATTCCTGTCCTGTTCAGCGCCGTCGCTGCGACGCGGCGCGACAGAATTCGCGAAGGCGTCCTGTTGAAGACCCTCGGCGCAACGCGCGGCCAGATAATGAAGATCCTGCTGGCGGAGTACGCGCTGTTGGGGCTGCTTGGAAGTCTGACAGGAATGGTGCTCGCAATCGGCGGCGGCTGGGCGATCACCCATTTCGTTTTCGAAAACGAGTTCTCGCCTGCACTCCTCGCTGCGCTAGCAATTGCTGGCGGAATGCTCGCTTTAACAATCACTATCGGGTTGCTCGCCGGGCGTGACGTGTTCCGGGAGACTCCGATGAGTGCGCTTCGGGAAAGCTGAACAGCGGAAACTGCAATTGGGGAGAACGGGCGGGAGGTACTGCGGAGAGAAAGGGCGGGAGAACTCCGGGCTTTGGTTTTGGACTACGGAACTACGGCACCAGGGAGGTCGATTCGTCGGATGCCGTTTTTGAGAAATTTTGTATTGAAGTTGAAAATCAAACCAGTTTTGAGGCCCGTAATTTTCAGATAGGTCTGCAGTTGGGCATCGTGGATATGGTGCAGTTTTTCCACGCTTTTCAGCACGAGAATTACCTCGTTCTTTACGATGACGTCCGGGCGAAACGCGCGATCGATCCGGATGGTCTTGTAGGTGTTGCCTACCAACGGCTGTCGTTCGAACGGCAGAGCGGCCTGCCCGAGCTCGTAACACAATGCGTCCTGATACGCGGTCTCGAGCAACCCGGGTCCCATGACCGAATGCGCCTCCATGGCCGCGCCAATGATCGCCTCTGTGAGTAGCTCACCGTCAAACCGCCCCAACCCTCGTTCCATCCCGGAACGATGCAGTTCCGCAGCTCCCCCGCCCTTCACCATTTCCATCTCCGTAGTTTCCGCGATCAGTTTGGCAATGGCGTACCGGGCGCATTCGTTCTGTTCACGATCGGCGAAGGCGATGGAACGGTGTCTGGAACTCCTGTCATGACGGACGCTCAAGGAGCCGTTGCAGCGACTACTTACCGCGTGGGAAAGAGCGCGATACCCCAGACTCTGCGCGCGATGTCTGGCGGTTTTTCCGCGCTTGCCGGAATCACAGTGCAAACCGCCTACAATGTTGATCTCCGATTCTTCGGAACGCCGATGCCTGATTCGGCCGCGGCCGCATTCATTGCCGGCGCCGCACGTATCAACGCCAGCGTCGTGGGTGACATTCCCGACATCAATGTCCAGGCTCCCATCGACATTGGGGCCGCGTGCGGCGCGACGGGTCAAACGTTTGCGGCAGGAATTCTCGACGATGTCATTATCTACGCCGCTGTGCAGCCGATCGACGGTCCCGGAAAAATTCTCGCGTTCTCAGGCCCGTGCATTGCAAGAAGCGCATCCTCGGGTGGCCAGACCGCCTTCGGGATAATGATCTTCGATTCGGACGACATCCACCAATTGATCATGCGGGGAACTTTGCGTGATGTCATAGAGCACGAAATGCTGCACGTGATCGGCATCGGCACGTTGTGGCGGAACAAGGGTGTACTCGCGGGCGCTCAAACGCTGGACTCGCGTTTTACCGGCACTTCCGGCGTTGCCGCATGTATAGCACTTGGCGGATCGCCGGTATGCCCGAGCAGTGTTCCGGTTGAGAACTGCACCAATTGCCCAGGTACGGGCGATTCGCACTGGCGAGAGAGCACCTTCGGCAATGAGCTGATGACCGGATTTGTGAACGTGGGAGGAGTGAATCCGTACAGCACGATCAGCATTCAGTCACTTGGCGACCTTGGTTACGTCGTCAATCCGGCAGCTGCTGACTCACACGTAATTCCGGGTTTCTCAGCTTCGCAAACACGGTCGAACGTTCTCATCGGTGGCGGAGTCGAAGATTGGGAAACTCTGGTTAAACCGAGAATGTCGATTTCGCGCTCCGGAAACCTCACTTCGATCGAGAAACAATGAGACTCATAAATCGCGCGGTCGTCGGAGTTGTATTTTGCGGAGCTGAGCTCATGGCTGGAGGCTGCGCGAAAGACTCCAGCGTATCCAAGGCTGACAGTACCGCAGCCGCGGACACCTCTACTGTTGGAGATAGTGCCGACGCAACAAACTCCGCCGGCACTCTCGAGGGCCCTTCGCGCGATTCGAGTTCCGTCCGTGCTCCGATCGGATCAACTGAGGGAACGATCGGCGAGACGAGAAAGCCGACTGGCCGCAATGATGCTCCGAGGGATAGTGCCATCGCCGGGCCTTACAAGACGATCGATTCTCTTGGGCACATCAAGAAGTAGAACAACTTATTGGATTCGGAGAATGAAGAACGATGCACCGGTAAAGCTTGCACTCGTTGTTCCATCGGTGTTTAGCATCCTGAACGTTCGAGCCGGGCCAGCGGGCGTTCTCGAGAACCGAAAGTAGTCACCGCTGCCGGCACGGGCTTGCTGATTGTTCGTCACGAAGCCGCTGCCGGTAATGTCGTTTATCTGAAGCGGGAACTGCTTGCTCGGCGTAATGGCTGACGTGTTGCTCCTCAAGTTGTACGACTTGAACGAGTACTTGGCCGGCAGTCCGGCGATTCCCGCGTCGTCCGCGTAGAGCGAGACCATCCATCCGGCGATGAGCGTGTCGAACGGGACGTTCCCCGAGCGGAGCAGAAGATTGTTGACGCTAACGTTCGGACCACCGGCGAGCGCCTTCGTGAATGCTTTGATGTCGCCACCCGGCGCATAGTTGTCGGCTGCGTATCGCAGCAGCGACCATGCGGCTCCCCGAACGGCCAGGGACGTATCTGCTGCCGAGCCGGTAGGAGAGTAGTAGCCGGTGGTCGTGCCGCCTGTTGGTGCCATGTACCGCAGAAGCCGCGCGAAATTCTGGAAGAAGAACGCGTTGTAGTCGTTGACGTTTGCGGAAAGCGTCTCAAAAGTGGAGTTCGCGTCATCGGCGAGCCCCTTCAGGGTGCGTCCGTTGACGTCTTCGGCGAAATGGGCTAGTGCTTCGTCCAGCCAGGTGGCTTCGAAATCCTGGTCGATCGGGCTCGCGATTCTGTTGGACGCATTGATCATGTGCTGGAACTCGTGAGCGATCGTGCCGCGGGTTCCCTGCCGAACGGAAGAAGTCGTGCGGGCGTTGCCGTTGACCGTTCCGTTAGGGTCAGGCGCGAGGACATAGAATATCTCGCCAACATTGCTCTGCGTGCATACGAACTGTCCCGGCGTCGGGGTTGATGGAAACAGATCTCCAGCGAAGAAAAATCCTCCGACGAACCCGTTGGGATTGCCAGAAGGCGTCAGCTTGTTGACCTCCGGCGTATACAGAATGATAACGCGACCGTTGTTGTCGAGATCGAGCGGTGTCCCGAAATACGCAACATCGGTGGGATATATGAGGTTATCGAACTCGGTGGCGATGTCCTGGAAATCAGTCGCCGTGAATCCGCCTGGGGGCGACGCATCGTCGGTGTAGATGATTGCCTTGTTGCTAATGTATTGAGCTGTCGCCGTAACCGTTGTGAACTCTGTGCAGGACGCCGGCACCTTATAGGTGGTCTTGTCTCCGACATTCGGTATTGCCAGGCTCAGCGACGTCCGGAGGTGCGACAGCTCGGCTCCGCGTGCGCGATACGAACGCTGCGCGTTGCCGATTTTCAGATCTTTCCGCTCCTTGAGGCGAAGCTTGCTTTCGAACGCAAGCTGAAGTGCATCAGCAGGCGCCGGCGGCGGAACATCCAACAACCTGCTCACGCGGTAGGGATCTGCGAGCAGCGAAGTGGTAGGGACGGTTTCACCCTCGTCCGACTTGAGGACGAATGTTCCCAAAACGTCGGGCGTCG
>JBDUEH010000080.1:0-7973 GCA_040002555.1 Gemmatimonadales bacterium
GCCTGCCAGATCGTATCGTAAAGTCCGGCTTCGCGAATCTCTTCGAGGTAAATCGCATCCGCCTCACGAAGCAGATCGAGCTTTGGCTTCGTGACGTCGCTGAGAATTCGAATCGCCAGACCCGGCCCGGGAAATGGATGCCGGCCCACCATCTCCTCTGAAAGGCCGAGCTCGCGACCAACGCTTCGGACTTCATCCTTGAAGAGCTCCCGCAACGGTTCGATGAGCTTGAACCGCATGTCGGGCTTGAGGCCGCCAACGTTGTGATGCGTCTTGATCGTTACAGACGGTCCACCAAACGGTGACGATGACTCGATCACATCCGGGTAAAGAGTTCCCTGCACCAGGAACTTCGCATCACGCCCAGCATCGTCTGCAGCTTTCTCGAACACATCGATGAAGGTGTGGCCGATTATTGTCCGCTTCTGCTCGGGATCGGTGACGCCAGCGAGCGCCGTCAGAAATCTCTCGGCTGCGTCGATTGTCACGAGCTTGATTCCCATGTGCTGCCGGAACGTCCGCTCTACCTGTTCCCTCTCGTTGAGCCGAAGTAGTCCCGTGTCAACGAAGATGCAAGTCAGTTGATCACCGATGGCTCGGTGAACCAGCGCAGCCGCGACGGCAGAATCGACACCGCCTGACAAACCGCAGACCACGTGCGCATCGCCGACGGTGGTGGCGATCTTCGTGACTTCCGTTTCAATGTAGGCGCCAGTTGTCCAGCTTGGCTCAGCCTTGCATATGCTGAAAAGAAAGTTCGCGATGACTTCGCCGCCGCGGGTAGTGTGCGCAACCTCCGGATGGAACTGCACACCGTGAATCGGCTTCGATTCGTGACGGAAAGCACTCACGGGATTGCCAGTGCTCGACGCTGTCGGAACGTAACCGGCCGGCGTGGACTCGATATGATCACCATGGCTCATCCATGCGGCGAAACCCGGATGCTCACCGAACCCGGCGAACAATCCTTCCGGTTCTGTCACTTCGATCTCCGCCCGCCCGTACTCCCGTCGTCCAGCGCGTTTTACCTCAGCGCCCTCGAGGTAGGCGATGAGCTGCATTCCGTAGCAAATCCCGAGAATCGGTGCAACGTCGAGAAGAGCCTTGTCGGCAAGTGGCGCTCCATTGGCGTAAACGGAATTGGGGCCACCGCTCAGAATGATCCCGGTTGGTTTCCACTCGCGAACCCATTCCAGACTTCTACTCGACGGATGAATCTCCGAGTAGACCCTCGCCTCTCGTACTCGCCTGGCAATCAGCTGCGTGAATTGTGATCCGTAATCGAGAATGAGAATCCTGCTGCTCATATGCTGATGACTTCCACTTCTCCCGTCTCGAGATCGAGAATCGCGGAGGTGCACTTGCCGTGCAGCCAACCGCAAGCTTCGCCCGGGTTCACAAGGAGAGTCTCACCGCGAGTTATCGTCTCCTGCACATGGGTGAATCCGTGCACGACGAACTGGTGGGCATCGATGGATCTCTTATTTACCTCGCCCAGGTCATGAACGATGAGAATTCTCTTGCCTTGAACATCGAAGCTGTGCGGCGACTCATATAGTTCCATTCCCATCCCCCGCGCCGCGACGGCACGCAGGCCTTCTTGATCGCCGTCGTTGCGACCGAAAATCCCGAGCAATGCCATGTCCGAGGCAATGAATGGCTCGAGCGAAAACGGCGAGCAGTGATCGCCGGCATGCATTACAAGCGTCACTCCCTTGTCTCGCATTATCTGGAGAAGTTCTGTAATCGCAGGCACGCGGTCGTGTGAATCTGCCATCAGACCTACTCTCATTTGTCATCTCTCCACTGAGGAGCAAGCGTCTCGTTCCGAATCAGGTCGGAATAAGTTTCTCTCGCGGCCACAACGCCAAACCGGCCGCCGTCAACGATGACCTCGGCAACCCGCGGGCGCGAATTGTAGTTGGACGACATTACAAATCCATAAGCCCCCGCGGAGAGCACGGCGACCAGCTCGCCGGGCTGTACGTCGTCAACATCACGTTGAAGTCCGAGAAAATCCCCGCTTTCACAGACCGGCCCAACGACGTCGGCCGTCGTCCGGTTTGCTGTCGCGCGAACAGCCTCGATTCGGTGGTAGGCGTTATAGTGGGATGGCCTGATGAGATCGTTCATGCCGGCATCGACAATGATGAACTCCTTTCCGCCACTTCGTTTTCTGTATAAAACGCGAGTGAGCAGGATTCCCGCGTTGCCAACGAGAAACCTGCCCGGCTCGACGATGACCTTGAGTCCGGTTGGTCCAACTATTCGTGTCACGACCGCACCGAATTCCTCGACGTCTATGGGATGCTCCGCGTCGTATGACACGGCTAGTCCGCCGCCGATATCCAGGTACTCCAGGCGCGCGCCCTCATTTTCAATCTCGCTTCTCAACTGAAGAAGGCGGCCGAGACCGATCTCATACGGCTTGAACTGTGAGATCTGTGACCCGACGTGCATGTCGAGTCCGACCAGCGAGATGTTCGGCATCGCCAGCGATTTTTCCGCAACGAGAAGCGTCTCGTCGAACGGGATACCGAATTTCATGCCCTTCTCGCCGGTACGGGTGTACGGATGCGGCGTGTCCACCATGACTTCAGGATTCACTCGCAATGCAACGGGCGCTTTCCTGCCCAACCGTCCGGCGACTTCATTGAGAAGAACCAGCTCCTCTTCTGATTCGACGTTGATCATCAGGACGCCGAACGTCAGGGCCTCTGTCATCTCGCGTTCGGTTTTCCCTACTCCGCTGAAGACGATGTCAGTACCCTTGAAGCCCGCGGCTTCAGCGCGATACATCTCGCCCCCTGAAACGATGTCAACACCGGAACCGAGCGAGCGAAGTCCGCTCAGGATCGCAAGATTCGAATTTGCCTTGACGCTGTAGTGCAATCGATGCGGAACTCCGGAGAGCGCATCATCCAGCCTCCGGTATTGAGCGCGAATCGATGCCAGGCTGTAGACGTAGACTGGTGTGCCAACCGTAGTTGCAATCGCGTCAAGTGACACTCCGTCGCATGACAGCGTGTCGCCAGTCCGGATGAAACCCGGAGCATCGCCGGGCTCGACTTTCTGCATCGGCGGAGGCGCGGACGTAGTTGCGCCGGCCATGCTCAATATGCCTTCGCCCATAGAGCTTCGACCACTGACTTCGCACCGCACTTGAGGCACGTCGTCGGCTCCTCAGCGGAACGAAACTCTTCGTCGGGCAAAACACGGATCGTCGCCTTCGTCTCTTCCTTGATATCCTGTTCGCATTTCGCGCTACCACAGAAACCGGCGTAGACGAAGCCGCCCTTTCCTTCCATCAATTTCCTGAAGTCGTCATACGAAATATTTCCGCGCACACTATTGGCTTCACGTCGCTCGTACGCCTCGACCCGCATGTCAGTCTGGATCATACTGAGCAGATCGGCAACGTCTTCGCCAATCGAGTCGAGCGTGACAGTTCGTTTGACGCGGTTGTCGCGGCGCACGAGAACGCACTGGTTGGCATCGAGATCACGTGGACCGAATTCCAGGCGCAGCGGAATTCCCCGAAGCTCCCACTCGTAATACTTCGCGCCCGGTTTGATGCCTTCGCGGTTGTCGAGGTGAACTCGGAGCTTGCCAGTCTTACGGCGCTCCCACCCCGACAATGTTGCCGAAATCTTAGCGGCCGCTTCCATCACGCGGACTTTGTCTTCGTCAGTTTTCCAGATCGGAACGATGACGAGCTCGATTGGTGCAAGGAGCGGCGGGATGCGAAGCCCGTTGTCGTCGCCGTGCGTCATGACGAGTCCGCCGATCATTCTGGTAGACACACCCCAGCTCGTGTTCCACGCAAAGGCGACGTCGGCTGCTTCCGTCTGGAACTTCAGGTCGAATGCCTTAGAGAAGTTCTGACCAAGATTGTGTGAAGTTCCAGCTTGAAGCGCCTTGTTGTCCTGCATCATCGCTTCGCACGAATACGTGCGTAGTGCTCCCGCGAATCTTTCGGAGTCGGTCTTGATACCAGTAACAACCGGCATCGCCATCCAACCCTCCATGAAGTCGCGATACACATTCAACATTTTCCGCGTCTCTTCCTCAGCTTCGGCTTCAGTGGCGTGCGCGGTGTGTCCTTCCTGCCAGAGAAACTCGAGCGTACGCAGGAACAACCTCGTGCGCATTTCCCATCGGACGACGTTTGCCCATTGGTTGATCAGCAGCGGAAGATCGCGATAGCTTTGAACCCATTTCGCGAACATCGCGTAGATGATCGTTTCCGACGTTGGACGAATTACGAGGGGCTCATCCAGCTTCTTGCCGCCACCGTAAGTAACGACCGCAGTCTCAGGCGCGAAGCCTTCAACGTGTTCCGCCTCCTTTTTCATGAAGCTTTCGGGAATCAGCAGCGGAAAGTACGCGTTCTCGTGACCCGTCTCCTTGAACTGAGTATCGAGCTGACGCTGCATGCGCTCCCAGATACCGTACCCGCGCGGCCGGATCACCATGCATCCGCGCACTGGTGAGTAGTCCGCGAGCTCGGCCCGGAGAACTGTCTCGTTGTACCATGCGCTGAAATCGTCGGCGCGCTTGGTCAGCTTCTTGTCATCCGCCATATCAGTTTCTACAGTGAATTGATGAACTCAGTGAGCTGAACCGACTGCTCACTGCCCGACTTGAGGTCCTTCACGGTTATCTCGCCTGCCGAAAACCGATCGTGCTTGAGCAGAACCGCGTGGCTCGCGCCTGCTGCGCTTGCCGACTTGAGTTGCCTGCTCAGCTGCTGTGGTTTCAGGGAATATTCGACGCTGCGATCGCGCTTACGCAGCTCGGCGGCAACCGACATCACCTGCGACGTGAGCGACTCGTCTTCCCCGGCCACCCAATAGTCCGTTCGGGCCGGAGTTTCTGGAATCATTCCACGTTTTCTCAATAGCTCACCGACGACCACGTCTCCCATTCCAAAGCCAAGAGCTGGCAGATCCACGCCGCCGAGCGTTTGAAGCAGAGTGTCATAACGGCCACCACCGCAAATCGCACGAAACTCGCCGGCCGTGTCGAATAGTTCGAAGACAATGCCCGTGTAGTAGGCGAGTCCGCGAACGATCGACAAATCGAGTTGCACCCAGTCGGCAACTCCCAGCGCCTTCAGAAACCCAAGATATTGACTCATTCGCTCGACATGCTCGGCGATAGCCGGCAATGATCCATACTTCGCGGATAGCGCGGTGATGCTGTCGATGGCGAGAAACTCGTCGATCGCATCCGCAACCTCTGCGGATCCCACGGCCTTCTCCAGCTTGTCACGCGATATCTCGACCGGCTCCCGGCCTCGCTTGTCGATCACAGCGTACACACTGCTGAGCGAACCTTCCGGTGCTCCCGCGTTTACAATCAGGGCCTGGAGCAGCCGTCGGTCGGAGACTCGTGCCTTCACATCGTTCGCGCTCAGCCCGAATTCGCGCATGATGTCGAGCGCGATTGCCAACAGCTCTGCATCGGCGGTCGCGCTCAGTTCGCCCACGATATCGGCGTTAAGCTGAAAGTGCTCCCGCAACCTGCCTTTCTGCTGGCGCTCATATCGAAAGAGCTGCGGAATTGAGAACCATCGTACCGGCTTTCTGAGCGCGTTGGCACGCGCGGCAACCATTCGCGCAAACGTCGGTGTCATCTCCGGCCGCATGGCGACTTCGCGGTCTCCCTTGTCCGAGAACGAGTAGAGCTGGCCGACGAGTTCATCGCCGCTTTTCTTTCTGTACAAATCAAGGGGCTCGAGCGGAGGTCCATCATATTCCGAAAACGCGTAACGCCGGAGAATCCGACGCCACACGCTCATGATATATGCGCGTTCCGCAAACTGTTCGGGATAGAAGTCTCTGAACCCCGGCAACGCTCCCTGAGCCATTGTCAAAGCTACGTCCTATATGGACTTAGCGGCAAGCAGTTAAAGCATCAGTGCGGGTCGTTCCCGACCATTCACACCGCTTTTTCGTCGAGCACGACCAAGGCGTCACCGACGGTGTGAAACGAGCCGGTGATGAGCACAGTTCCGTCGGTTTTGTCTCCCGCCAATACCGCAGCGATGAAGTCGCGTTCAATTCTCGCATTAATTCCGTGTTCGATTGCAAACACCAGCGCAGCATCCGGGTCCCACGCGCGGCTTCGAGGTGCTGTTGGGGGCGCGACAAGCACGATCTCATGGACGCTCTTCGAGAGTTCTATCATCATCGAACGCCAGTCCTTATCAGCGAGTACACCGACTACGGCGACAATCGGCGTTTCCAGTGAAAGGTGTTCAATTGTCGTCACGAGGGAACGAACACCATCCGGGTTGTGAGCGACGTCGAGAACGTAATTTCGAAGAATCTGAAATCGACCCGGAAGTCGCACGTTCGGCAAAACCTCAGCCGCCTCATTCAGCGAAACCGCCCACGGTGCTTGCGCTGATCCCAGCATCGCCAGCGCAACGGCGGTGTTGTCTGCCTGCGCAGCGCCAATAAGCGATGTTCGCATCTGCACAGATTCATCCTCGTGCTGCATCGTGAACAACGTTCCTGACTTTCGAAGTAGAACATCTCGCGGCCGATAAAGGCGGGTGGCATCGACGATTCCAGCAACCCCTGCTCGTGAACCTGTCTTGTAAATCGCATCGCGCGCCTCGGTGGACATCGGGCCAATCACGGACGGCGTGTGGGGCTTGAAGATTCCTGCTTTTTCGCTGGCGATAGATTCGATTGTGTTGCCGAGGAATTCGGTGTGGTCGATTGATATCGATGTGATGCCCGAAGCGATCGGATTGATCACGTTCGTCGAATCGAGACGTCCTCCCAGGCCGGTTTCGATAACTGCTACATCGACCTGCGATCTGGCGAAATAGTCGAACGCCATCGCCGTTGTTATCTCGAAGAACGTCGCGCCCATGGCCTCAGCTTGCGGTGACCATTTTTCGAGAAACTCTACAACGTACGCTTCGTCGACCATCTCGTCGTCGACGACGATGCGCTCTCGAAAGTCAATCAGGTGAGGAGAGGTGTAGCGCCCGACTCGAAGTCCCTTCGACCTGAGCAGCGCGTACAGCGTCGCGACGACACTTCCCTTTCCGTTGGTTCCGGCAACATGAAAAGTTTTCAACCGCTCGTGAGGATTTTCTATGAGCCGAAGAAAATCGAGAGTGCGCTGTAGCCCGAACTTCGAGGTCGCTCCCGTTCGCGCAAAGAGCGCGTCGAGAGCTTCTCTGTACGCGGTCAGGCCGCGGTCCACCCCGTGGCCGCGGGCTTGCCACTCATATGTCTCAGAAGCTGACCCACTGTTTGCTTCAGGTCTCTGCGGTGCACGACGAGATCGACCATACCGTGCTCGAGGAGAAATTCAGACGTCTGAAAGCCTTCGGGCAGGTCCTGTCCGATGGTTTGCTTTATTACGCGAGGGCCGGCGAATCCAATGACCGCGCCCGGCTCGGCAAGAATCGCGTCTCCGAGCATCGCGTAACTGGCGCTGACGCCGCCCGTTGTCGGATTAGTGAGAATCGAGACGTATGGAATACGACGCTCCGCGAGCTGCGACAGAATCGCGGCTGCTTTCGCCATCTGCATCAGGCTCAGCACGCCTTCCTGCATGCGCGCACCGCCGGATGACGAGACAAGGATGAAGGCAAATTTCCTTTCAAGAGCCTTCTGGCCGAGCCGGGCGATTTTTTCTCCCACGACCGATCCCATCGAGCCACCCATGAACGCGAAATCCATCACGCCGAGGCAAACCGGGAGGCCGAGCAGCTGGCCGGTGAAGGTGAGAATCGCGTCGCCCTCGCCCGATTTCGCCAGCGCCTTGATGAGGCGCGCGGGATACTCTGGAAAGCCGAGCGGATCCGTTGACCTGATCTCGGTTTCAGTCTCCTCAGTGGTGCCGTCGTCGAGAAGAATATTTACATAGTCGATTGCTCGAATGCGGCGATGATGCTCGCAGTTGGGGCAAACGTTGAGATTGCGAATGAATTTCTCGCGAATGTC
>JBDUEH010000081.1:0-7960 GCA_040002555.1 Gemmatimonadales bacterium
CAGCGCGAAGGCGCTGCATTGCTTCTTCGACTTCGGGTAACTCTGGCATCTATTCTCACTCAAGAGCTGAGGATTCAGGACATTTGCGAAGAAAAAATACTTGCATTGTGAGCTTGTTGTTCTAGCTTGCTCCGCAAGTACGCCCTGCAACACGCGTTACCTCTGTCCAGGAAAGATGGATTTTTCGGCACCACGATCGCTCAGGCACGAATACGATCTGTACGTCGAAAACGAGATCGAGTTGTACAAGGATTCGATCTCGCGCACCGTCCTCCTCAAAATCGGAGACGATGCTGTGGCGTCCCTGCAAGCGCAGCCGCAGTTCGCGATGAACGAGCTCCTCCTCTGCGACGAAGTGGACAAGATCATCCGCAAGCGCCAGCGAATTCCGACGTATTCAACGTGGCGAAAGCGCGAGGTCAAGCGACGGGCTGAACAGGCCGAGTTCCTCCGCCCAGAACATTGGGGGGTGTCCGCCGACAGTGCACTGGTGCGCGAAGTTCACGTTCACCCGCGGTCCCACGTTCTTGTCGCCGGCGCCGAGGGCACGAATGCCGCACGCTATCTTGCTGCTCAGGGTTGCTCCGTCACGTCGATCAGTTCGAGTGGATCGGAAGACGACCTGCTCGATCCGGCCGATGAGAAAATGATTGCCGGAAGAATCGCGAGCGTCGAAGGCGGCCTCAAGGAATGGGCGCCCGAGGAAAT
This sequence comes from Gemmatimonadales bacterium, assembly GCA_040002555.1. GTDB lineage: Bacteria > Gemmatimonadota > Gemmatimonadetes > Gemmatimonadales > Gemmatimonadaceae > UBA4720. Next base: position 709 of record JBDUEH010000081.1, read on the forward strand.
GCTCAGTGCCGTGGTTTGCACGCCGGCGGCGTTCGCCGGACTTACCGCGGCCGAGCGGTCGAAGGTTTTTGCGATCCTCCAAAGTGCGACTCAGGACGGCGGTGTCCACCTGGTCGATACGCTTATCCAGAACCACGCAGAACCATCCCTCTCGGAGCTGCGACGCAACTATAAAGGATGGACGATATCGGTGGTGGACCAGGGTACCTCTTCCCGGAGCTTCCTCGCTCGAAAGGAAGTCGCTTAGCCCCTCTCCGGCATGTGTCATTTGCGCACACATGTCCAGAACGAATGTGTCACTCCGCTACAGTCGGGCCGACATTGCGAATGTCACGACTGTCTAAGCTGTTGCCCCATAGCACGTTAGACTAAACGTCACGTTTGGCACTCGGGGTGCCTCAATGCTATCTGCCCGATGTTTGATTGGGCATGCAACCCCGAGAAAATCAAATGAAGAAAATTCGTGAAATCACCGAGTCTGAGGAGCCAGTCGGCATCATCATCTCCAGGGGAGACCGCGCCGAGCAACGTCCGATTTTCTCCGCATATATCTGGGCGCCCGCTCCTGAACTGGATGCCGAAAAGCCCGCCAAAGTAGCTTAGCAGTATAAGGACAGCGTCACGGCACCACTGGCTCGATACTGCTCCGCCGCGTTTCCAGGTTCACCCTTCCGCGGCTTCTTTGACTATTTGACGCGGATATCGCGGATCTGAGCGGATCAGGAGCAGAGACCGCCTCCCAAGCGGCGGCATCTTTCCAATTGCTTTTTTAGGGGTAACTACGTGAGGCGGGTTGGACCGACCCCAATCCCTTTCCGCCGTTCCGTATCTTATCCGCTGAATCCGCGTAATCCGCGTCAAAAAGTCAGAGGCCTGACGGGAACGCAAGCAGGGTCCTCCAGACCCAAAGCCCATCTATATAGTAGGCGGGACATTCCACTCGGTATGTCCCTTGCCCTCCACTCCCACCGTGGACGAAACTTTCGAAAACTGGGAAGGCGAGCGTCAGAGCCTGATGTCTCGGAAGATCTCCGAATTAGGGCTCGCAATAGCCGGTACCCGCGTCGAGAAGATGGTGGGCCAGCTCTACAGTGAGCTAGCGGACAAGGGACTCTCACTTCGGCCACCCGTCTACCTCACCGATCAGTGGGGCTGCCCCGACGGAACGCCGGTCATCGGTGTGCCGTTCTACCTCGCCGATTCACGCCTCGAGCGAATTGAGGATGACTTTGCCGAAGGCATCGAATCAGAAACCGAATCGATGCGGTTCATGAGGCATGAGGCGGGTCATGCCTTCAATTACGCCTACAGAATCTACGACCGGCCCGATTGGCGACAGACCTTCGGACCGTACTCGCGTCCATATCGCGAACGCTACAAAACCGATCCTTTCTCCCACGATTTCGTCCGTCACATCCTCGGCTGGTATGCACAGAAACATCCCGACGAAGATTTTGCAGAGACATTCGCAGTCTGGCTCACACCGGGCCTCGATTGGAGGACGGCCTACGACGGCTGGCCCGCCTTGACCAAGCTCGAGTACGTGGACAGAGTGATGGCCGAGATCGCCGATGAGCAGATCGAAATACCGACACTTACCGACGACGACCTTCCAGTCGATGCAATGAAGTATTCCCTCGAAGATCATTATCGAGGCATCGCGAATTCCATCCCCATCCGCGACTCGGGCATCTTTGATGGCGACCTCCGCAACATATTCGGAACGTCGTCTGAATCCCCTGATGGTCAGCCGGCAGATGAGTTCCTCGCATCTCACCGGCGCGAGATTGCAGGACGCATTTCGTATTGGACCGGTGAGGGCGCATACGCTGTTCGACAGTTTCTCGATTTTCTTCGAGCGAGAGCAACGAAGCTAGGGCTGAGAGTGCGCGGCCTCGAGGCATCGACGCTGGTCGAGCTCACCGCGTTCGGCACAGCCGTGATGATGAACTACCGCAACAGTAGAACCGTGTCCTCCCGAACCCACAAAGAATGAAAATCGCTTTGCTCCACACAAAGGACGCTCTCGAGCCGCCGATCGATCCGGTCATCGATCAACTCGAGACGGCGCTTCGATCCGGGCAGCACGAAGTGCGAAAGCTGGTTGTGGACGATACCGTCCAACCGCTGGTGACGTCTCTCAACGACGATCGGCCGGACATCGTCTTCAACATCGCTGAATCATTTGCCGGAAAGAGCGCGCTCGAGTCGAACATCGCCGCGCTATTGAATCTTCTGGACTTGAGATACACCGGCTCGAGCCCGGCCGGTCTGATTCTGGCCGGTGACAAAACGCTCACCAAGAAAGTGCTCACGTTCCACGGAATCCTGACGGCAAAGTTCGCGACGGTTTTTCGTGGCGCGGTCGATTGGGCCGGCCAGATCGAGTTCCCTCTTATTCTCAAACCACCGCAAGAAGATGCATCGCTCGGAATCACCCAGAAGTCCATCGTCAACAATGTGCAGGAGCTGCTCGAGACGATCAGCGCATTACAGGAAGAGTATCAAGGTCCGGTTCTGGCCGAAGAGTTCATCGATGGACGCGAGTTCTATGTTGGCGTGCTCGGCAACAGCGACGTGAAGGCACTTCCGATCATGGAGATGGACTTTACCGGCTATCCGGAGGGAATTCCAAAGATCGCAAGCTGGGAAGCGAAGTGGGGCGACGACGGTGACGAGCACGGCGCCGAGTTCGAAGGCACGAAATCCGTTTTTCCAACGGACGTTTCTGACGACCTCGCGGCTAGAATGCAGAAAGTTGCCGTCGAAGCGTTCCAGGCGCTCCGTCTCCGCGACTACGCGCGCGTTGATCTGCGCGTGAACGCGAAGGAAGAGATCTACGTGATCGAGGTGAACCCGAATTGCTATCTGGAAAAGAGCGCTGAGTATGCTTCTGCTGCAGCAAAGGACGGCATCGAATACAGCGCGCTGGTCAATCGCATCGTGGAACTTGCGAACGCGAGATATTCCAGGTGACAAAAAAGCCGGCTCACGGGCCGGCTTTCTTGCAAATCAGTTCATCCAGTCACGTGGACTGGAAGACTGTGACTAGCGGCGCTTCTTTGCGGCCTTCTTCTTGGCGCCGCCCTTCTTTGCGGCCTTCTTCTTGGCGCCGCCCTTCTTTGCTGCCTTCTTCGCGCCGCCTTTCTTTGCGGCCTTGCGTGCTTTCTTTGCTGCCATGTTGTCGCTCCGTGATGGAGTTGGTCTCGCCGTCCCCCGGTGGAATCGGCGATTTGCTGCTGCGTCCGATCGGGCACGCGTGATTACTACTTGCACGATGCAACTGTGCTTTCGTAACCACGCGCGAATATAGAAGCAACAGAAATAGGACGCAATGAGTTTTTTTTTATTTTGTGACATCGCGCGAATCGGTCATGACGTGGTCTCGCGCCGCTCGACCGAAGCGCTCTGACCTCACACACTTCCAAACGGCGCCATGAAATGTCAGCTTATGAACGCGCTAACGACGAGACAATTCGCTCGTAAAACGCGCCACAATATTTTGGAGCGAATGTCAGAGTGAAAGCTCTCGTGAAGGAATCAGCGGGCCCAGGATTCGCAATGCGCGACGTGCCCGAGCCACGTATTCGTGACGATGAAGTTCTAATTCGCGTTCGTCGCGCCGGCGTCTGCGGCACCGATGTTCACATCTACGACTGGGACGCGTGGGCGAGCGGAAGGTGCAAGCCACCGTTCGTGGTCGGCCACGAATTCGCAGGTGATGTCGTGCAGGTTGGACGTCTCGTCACCGACGTGCAGGAAGGCGATCGCGTTACCGCTGAGGGTCACATCGTCGACGGACGATGCCTTCTCTGCCGCACCGGCAACGCACATGTTTGCCCGCATACAAAGATCATCGGCGTCGATCGCGACGGCTGCTTCGCCGAATTCATCGCGATGCCCGCGACCAACGTCTGGCACCTCGATGACGAAATCAGCTACGACATCGGCGGCATTCACGATCCCATGGGTAACGCGTTCCATACAGCGCTGACCGCCGAAATTCCGGGAGCTACAGTACTCATCACCGGCTGCGGACCGATTGGAATATTCGCCGTGGGAATCTGCAAGGCTGCAGGCGCATCGCGTATCGTCGCGTCCGATATCAATCCCACCCGCCTCGCACTCGCGAAACAAATGGGCGCGCACGATGTCGTGACCCCCGGCGAAGCAAAGGCTGCCGTAATGCGTTCCACGGACGGACTCGGCGTCGATGTCGTCCTCGAGATGTCAGGCGTGCCGGCAGCGATTCATCAGGCGTTCGCGCTCGTCCGAGTTGGCGGAAGAGTTCAGATGCTGGGAATTCCGTCCAAGCCAATCGAGATCGATCTTCCAAAGGAAGTGATCTTCAAGGGAATCACTATTTACGGCGTCGTCGGACGCAGGATGTACGACACCTGGCACCAGATGACGCGCTTTCTCCGCGCCGGCGTGTTCAATCCGGAACCCGTCATCACCCATCGATTCCCAATGGCGGAGTTCGATGCGGCAATCGCTGCCATTAAATCCGGCGACGCAGGCAAAGTCATCTTTGAAATAGCATAAGAGGACAACGTGGCTCTCAACAGGAATTTCGACGACGAGCTCAAGGCATCGATCTCCCGGCTCAAGGCCGACAAAATCTACAAGCGGTTGAATTACCTGGACTCGCCGCAGTCGGCACGAGTCACGATGGAAGGCCGGGGCGACGTCCTCATCTTCTCGTCTAACAACTACCTCGGCTTCTGCGCCGAGCCAGAGATCGTCAAGGCCGGTGTCGATGGGTTGAACAGGTACGGAGCCGGAACGGGCAGCGTCCGATTCATCTGCGGCACGTTCACGATTCATCGCGAGCTCGAGGCGGCGATTGCGAGCCTCGTGGGAACCGAAGGCGCGCTCTCGTATGTATCGGCATGGAACGCCAATGAAGGATTCACGGCGACGATCGTCGAGCAGGGTGACTTCGTCGTCTCGGATGCGCTCAATCACGCATCGATCATCGACTCGCTGAGATTGGCGAAGTCGATCACTAAATGCACCACCGGCGTCTATGTTCACTCCGACATGGCCGATCTCATCGCCAAGCTGGAGACTGCCAGAGACGCGAAACGCCGCATCATATGGACCGATGGCATTTTCTCGATGGAAGGAAGCATCGCGAAACTTCCGGATATTCTGGAGATCGCGCAGAAGCACGACGCCATTGTTGTCATGGACGACTCGCACGCGACAGGCGTGCTCGGCGCCAACGGCCGCGGTACGGCCGAGCATTTCGGCGTGCTCGGCGAGGTCGACGTGATCACATCGACACTTGGGAAGGCTCTTGGCGGCGCGGCTGGTGGATTCGTTGCGGGTCCCGCGTCTCTATGTGACATGCTCACCCAGAGATCGCGACCACAATTGTTTTCAAACGCGCTTCCGCCAACGGTTGCATCGAGTTCGCTCGCCGCGATCGAGTTCCTGAATGCGCACCCGGATCGAGTGACAAAGCTTCGCGACAACGCCACCTATTTCCGCGAACAGATCGTTGAAGCCGGGTTCAAGCCACTGGCCGGTGAGACCCCAATCGTCCCGATCATCGTCGGCGAAACGGCCACCGCCATCCAGATGAGTGACATGTTGCTGGAGGAAGGCGTCTTTGTTACGGGATTCGGGTTTCCCGTGGTGCCTCAGGGCCAGGCGCGCGTTCGCTGCCAGCTCAGTGCGGCCCATTCGCGCGACGATATCGACGAAGCGATTGCTGCTTTCAAGACCGTCGGCAGGAAGCTCGGAATAATCTGAGAATCGTGTGACTTTCCCCGGTCGCACCAACGGCCGGTGGAACCAGAAGCTCCGCCGGCAGGGGCATCGCTACAATGAGAAAGACCAGTTTGATCACCGCGGCACTGTTCGCAGCCGCGCTCGCGCCATCCGCGAGCTCCGCACAGTCGATGCGTGAGTTCAATGACTCGTGGTTCTGGGGCGTGAAGGCCGGAGTGTCGACGTTCTCCCCAACTCTCGGGAGCACCCACTCAACTGCGTCGTACGGAGCCGACTGGCTCATCACGCGCACGCGCGGTGGTTTATATGTCTCATTCGACGAAGCAAATCTCTCTGCGATGTCGGCTGTGTTCGATCCAACCGCGGACGAGAGCTTCCGCCAGGTACGAGTGAGCAGGCTGCATCGAATCGGTTTTGCGGCGCTCGCGTTCCCGTGGCAGTTCGGACGCGTGCGTCCGTACGCGGGCCTTGGACTCACAGTCAACGTGATCGGCAGCGCGACACCACAATTGTCGGCGGCAGAGACCAGTCTCGATGATTGTGTTCCAGCGTATCGACGATCGACGGAGCCAGGCGGCGTTACTCGGAATGGGCAGTGTGCAGGTTCAATTTCACAAACTCGCCGTCTTTGGCCAGGCGTCGGTCGCTCCGAGCAGCGCAAACTTCCTGTTGAATAACAGCGCGCTTGGTTTTTTCGAGGCGGGCGTTCGCTACAATTTCGGCACTGCTCGCGAGGGACTGCACTAGACGACCCGATTGGACACAGAGACCACAGAGTTTTTGTGTTTTGGCGCCCGCGGAAACCGCGACACATAAGGGTTCCCGCGAATCAGGTATCGAAGCGGCCAATCCACCGCGTGTGAAATTCCGATGCGCGACGTTGTCTCGATCTCGGCTGCGTCCACTTTCCGGCCTTCGCGAATTACCAGTGGCTTTCGCTGAAGCGAGAGTCCGTTATGCGAACCGTTGATTCCAAGCGCTTCGCACAGTTTGCCGGGACCGTTCGTGAGATCGTTTGGCTTCGGCTTCTCTCCTCGACGCGTTCTCATTAGCGCCAAACCGCTCACAGGCTCGACTGCGCGCACCAGGACAGCGCTAGGCAGCCCAGAGGCGCGTGTGACGGCATTGAAGCACCAATGCACACCATAGATGAAATAGACGTACGAAACGCCTGGTGGACCGTACAGAGGCGCTGTGCGCTTTGTGCGGCCTGCGGCGGCGTGACACGCCGGATCGTGTTCACCGATGTATGCCTCGGTCTCGACGATCATCGCGCTTGCAATTCCATCAGGCGAAGTGCACTCGATGATCGAGCCCAGCAATTCCTGCGCTACGATCTCGGTGTCGCGATTGTAGAAATCGCGCGGAAAAATTCGGCCCATTTGAGGAACAGCCCGCGCACGGTGAAGTGCGCGGGCTCGAGCTCAGCTTTCCTTTGACGAGCCAGCGGCAGTCTTAGCCGCTGGTTTCTTGCGACCACGAGCAGGACGCTTCGCAGTCGGCGAGGCAGCGG
>JBDUEH010000082.1:0-7959 GCA_040002555.1 Gemmatimonadales bacterium
AATGCACGGTGAAGGTAGTTCCCTTATCTTCGCCCGACTCCACCTCGAGTTTCCCTTGATGCGCGAACACGATTCTGTCGGCGATGTACAATCCCAAACCAAGGTTGCCTGCCGGCCCGCTGGAGTTAGTCTGAACTGACGCCCCGGACTTCATGGGATTGAAAATTCCATTCAACCGGTCTGGCGGAATGGCTGGCCCATGATTGTGAATCGCGATCCGGACTTCCGAGGCGTCGCCCTCTACCGTCACGTTCACTGTGGATTCCCTGGAGCCATGTTCAAGCGCATTGGCGATGAGGTTGGTCAATACCTGGCTGACTCGTGAGCAATCCCACTCACCTTCGAGAGAGCCACGGGCATCGATTATGACCTTCCTTTTCGGGTATGCCGCAGCGATCTCCTCGACCACGTCGTGCGCTGCTTTGCCCATATTCATCGCTGCGCGCTCTATGGGTATTCCTCCGCCCAACCGGCTTCGAGTGAAGTCGAGAAGCGCGCCAATCATCTGATTCATTCGAGTTGAGCTTTTCGAGATTCGCGATGCGAGAGTGAGGTGAGGTTCCTTCAACTCCTCGGTCTCGAGCATGAAGTTCGCGGACATCATGATGGCTCCGAGGGGCGTTCTCAGATCGTGACCGAGGATCGCGAGGAACATTTCCTTCGAATGATCAAGGTCCTGCGTGTATCGGGTGATGGACTCGGCAAGCGATTGGTCGATGGCCTCGTTGAATCGAGTCAGGTCTTCCAGGTCGGTAGGCTGGGAGCCGATTTGACCATCCGTCCACAACCGGATTACACTCGCCCGGAGGGCACGATACTCCGCAACCATCTGGTCGGTGCTGAATCCGCTTTCTGCCCGGTCAGCCCCGTGATGCTCGGCAGCGGTCTTTCCTGTTCCCTCGGCGTTTTCCGCGTTACCCTTCGATTTTTCTGACTGCTCTTCATCGTCCTGCGGCTTATCCAGATCGGCGGCTATGACGGTCAGCATCTCGCTCGCGTGATCTCGAAGCGACTCGACATTCATCGATCCACTTGCGGGGGAGCATGTTCGAGCGAAGGCTTCCCATTCCACCATGATTTTCTCACGGTTGGCAACTATGAACTCCGATAGCCGCATTCTTCCCATCCCTCTCGAAAGTCACGCCGGGGCTCGAGCCGCGACGCCGCTGCTGAGACCAGATTGTTAAATGGCCCGGTATAGAGCAAGATCTGCACGTACCGCCGAATTACGTCGCCAACGACGAACTGATCGCTTCTATGCTCAATAGAACACGAATCCGCACAGCGAAAAACGCGAACCGGTCGCTGGCTGAATGCTAACCGCGCTGCTCCGTGCCATCGACAGTCTGCGCGCCGCCGTTGCTGGAAGATCTCGCTGGAAGCATGAATCGGGCGCAGGCTACTGGGACGAGCGCGTGCGCCGAATGGGCCGGCGGGCCGTCTTCAATCGTCGGCATGCCTCAGGCGCCACCGAGAGGGTCACAGCTGATCTTCGGGCGATCCCTTTGCCACTCCTTAGCCAGTGCCTCGATGGTACCGAGCAGACTCTTCTGGACTTCGGCTGCGGTTATGGCCGGTTTACTTCCGACTTCGGGGGGCTCGTCAATCGTGCCGCCATCGGCGTGGATCCGGTAGAGGCGTTGCTCGCCGACGCGAACGCTGACGAACGCACAACGTTCCGGCTAATGCGGAACGGCCGGATCCCCATGGCAGACGGATCGGCGGACGTAATTACAATCGTCGCGGTTCTGTCTTCCATAACAGCACCAGATGAACTGGCGTCGTCGGTTGCCGAGCTGAGACGCGTCCTCGCCCCGCGTGGCCTTCTCTTCGTTGCGGACAATACCAGCCGACATGCGGCGCATCGGAGGCTACCAGGACCTCGGCGAACATTTTTCGGTTCTTGCCGGGAGGCTCGGGTAGCGGCACCGCAACCGGTACCGACGAAAAAGCCCCGGGACTCGAGAGTCAGGGCGGCCTGGGCAGCCAGGTTTCGCCCGCGAGTGACAACGTGGTCAATGGGTCGTATCGAAATGAGCAATTCTGACGGGATGTGCCGTCTACTAGGCAGGAAAGCAGACTCCCTCTTCTTTCCGCACATTTCCAGCGGCTCAAAAACAGGATTCTCAACATGACTCGACGCTTCCACGGCTGGTTGATCGCCACGCTGTTCCTGTCGGGAACAGCGTGTTCGGATCGCGAGCCGGTGAGCCCTGACTCCCCGAGCATTACGAAACGTATTATCGCGGGAATCGTCGTCTCTGATCCACGCGCCGCAAGGACGAATTTTTTGGTCAGCGGCCGAGCCGCGTCAGTCGCCGTCGCGGCTGAAAGCATCGTCTACGTTTCCGTCGCGCCGGGAACGATTCCCGACGCAACCACTGTGCAGATAACCAACCCGCGAAACGGGTTCACTGTCGCTATCCCCGTAATCAATGGCGGATTTGATCCCGTCCCGGTTCCTGCAGGCGCCGACGATGAGCTAAAGCTCGCGTACACAACGGCGGCTGGAACTGTGCGACTGACTATGACGGTACCACGGAAGCGCCCGCCGTTGGTGGTTCGAACAAGCCCGCAAAATGGCCGGACCGATGTTGCGTTGAACGTGAGCGTCGAAATCGTCTTCAGCGAGCCCATCGATCCGGCCACAGCAAACTCTATCAACGTTCGGCTGGTGAACAACGGTGTCGCCCTGCCGGCGAAGATTGTGTTGGTCGGCGATTTCCTGGGTGCGATTCTCGTTCCGGATTCTCCGCTCAAGCCACTGACGACCTATGAGGTAGCCGTGAGTGACGGGGTGAAGGACCTGACTGGAGATGCGCTCGAAGCCTCGTATACCTCGCTGTTCGTGACCGGTTCGATCGGCTCTACTTTTTCGTTCGAGTCTCGCGTGCCTGACAACGGCTGGATGAATCCGGACGACACCGCGACGGTGATTGCTGTTCTCCGCGACACGAACGGAAATATGGTAACAGATGGAAGCGTGACGTGGAGTGTGTTCCCGAGCAACAGCGCGGTGATCACGCAAACTTCGACGCGGGCAGCTCTAGTTCGAGTGACCGGTTTTCGCAACTTCCGGGTGAGTGCGACCCTTCTGTCAAAGTCTGCGGGGCTTCTCGTCAACGTTCCAGACTCGATCCAGTATGGGTATAGCAGTTCCCCCGGTTTCATCTGGAGCGAGGCCACCGGTATGACGCGGTTTCCGGTACCGGAAGGTGCGGTCAATGCTGAACCCGCGGCGATCAACGATCGCGGAGACGTGGTTGGGACGATGCATTTCTTAAACAATGTCGATGGGCGACTCATCCCGAATGCGTTCTTCTGGTCAAAGGAGGGAGGGTTTGTGAACATCGGACCGTCAGACCGACGTATGGTTTCCGAGGCAACTGCCGTGGACCCCAATGGCGTTGCCGTCGGATATTCGGATGAGCCGGGTAACCGTTTGACTGCCTTCACGTGGACGCGCGCGGGCGGTCGTCAATCGGTCGATCCAACCACTTCATATTACGTGACAGGTGCGGCGGGCTGGGTCGCAGGCACACGCTACATCACACACGCTCAACCGTACCGTTGGCCCCTGACAGGCCCCGTCGAAGACCTTGAAATGCCAGGCTTTGCCAACGTCGGGCTAGTCAACTCAATAAACGACTCCGGAGAGGCCGTCGGTTGGGATGGCCTACTCGAAGGAGTCAATGACGCTGGCGAGGTGAACGCAGTTTTCTGGGGGAAAGACGGGAAGCGCGTCGAGATCATTTCTTGTCCCATAGGAACTGCCTGCGCCGCCCAGGCGACGGCGATCAACAACCGGGGCGAGGTCGTTGGCGTCTCCAATGTGTCCCCGCTCGACGGATTTCGGTGGTCATACGGGTCTGAGCCAAGATTTTTTGAAGCGCCTCCCGGAATGAGGGGCTTCGTTCCCAATGACATCAACGATGCCGGCGATGTGGTTGGACAAGGTATCGACATGCAGGGTCGCGTGGATCAGCCGTTTTTGATTCGGGCATCCGGAGAGGTCGTCAAAATCGGCATATTTCCGGGAATGGTTCGGGCGTGGGTGAGGGGAATGAACAACCGAGGCGATGTTGTCGGAACCGCCAGCCAGCGCTAGCGGTTCGCTCGTCTCGCGAGACAGGATCGCCGAGTCTCGGGGGGGACTATCTTGATCGATTACCCAGAGTCGAGCTTTTCGAGCACCGTCTCAGTGTTTGCGCTTGTACTCGACTGTTGTAACCAGCACCCACTTGTCGGAGCTTCGCGTTAATCCGCGACCGAGACCCAAACCAAACTCGAAGTGTTTGTTAATTTCGGTTTGGAACCGTGCGAACACCTGATGTCGCTGTTCACCAAGTGAATAATTCTCGCCGATGCCTCCGAGTCCTCCATAGTACTCCATCGCCATTGAGGCATCATCGCCAAGGCCGAAGGCGACCTTGCCGCGAGGCTCCAGGTCAATGTAATGCTTCTCACTACCCCTAAGCCCGCGCTCAAATGCCGGGTTCAATACCAGTGTAACTGGCCCCAGCGACTTTGCGAGAATCGGAGTCAGCTCGTATGCCCACCGGTATTCAGCGAAACCCTGACGGGCGTAAGACACTTCGTTCGCCAGACCAAGATCGAACGGAAGATTCCATCGTGAAGGAGCGACTGCGGTGAGTTTGGCGCGGTTTCCTACATATGCGAAACCGTTTCCCGGTGTTGAATTTGTGGTCAGATACACGCTGCCTTGAAGCCAGCCGCTAAGTGTTCGAGAAAACTCTATGCTCGACCTGAGAGCGTGGTGGGTCGCGTACAAACCCTCATCTGACGCCTTCAGCCCGTTGGCGACATAATTCGAGATGAGCTCGATTTCTGTTGATCCTTTTGGAACGATTTCGGCATCATAGACTTCGAACTCATAACCCTGTTGGGCAGATGCGATGTGGCTGGTTGCAACGAAAAGTGCAGTTGCCAAAAGAGAAGAAAAGCGCATTGAGAATGGATCGGGTTGGGAGAATAGCTCCGAACTTAAACGGCCTTTTTAATCCCGACAAGTTCTATCGGGATTAACCAAGCCGGTATCGTGTGTCGGTCACGCTTCGAACGACCTCTTCTATACGCAACGATACCGGCATCTTGCCGCCGGCGTTGTCAATGGAAGCGATCCTTCCGTTCGGGCTTGCCGCGTTACTCTACCTTGTAACCGAAGAGCTGTTGCGCGAAGCTCATGACGAAAGTGAGACGCGCAGATTGCTCTACTGGATGGTATGCCTCAGAACAAAAGACCCGCATCAGCTAAGGGCCAATGCGGGTCAACAAACAGGAAGGCTCCAACCTCAGCGATGGAGGAGGATCAGTTCAGTAAATCTGCGGGAACTTTGCCGCCGTTTTGCTCCAGCTTCTGCATGACCTGCTTGTGCAGCCAGACATTCATCGTCGCACTGTCGTTCATGTCACCCGAGTAGCCAAGTTCCTGCGCGAGTTCCTTTCGCTGCGCAAGACTGTTGTCAATTCCCAGCATCGACATCAGGTCCACGATGGAGTAGCGCCAGTTCACGGGATGAGAATACTTCGATGCCATGTCCGTCAACGCGGCTTCGACATCAACCTCGGACATCGGTGTCGGGGCAACGGCTCCCGCCGCGGCGGGGTCGGATGCTGCCGTAGGTGCCGCGGCTGGCACCGCAGCGTGCGGGTGATTGAAAATCTTGTCCATTATTTTTCCGAAAATGCTCATAACTTCTCCTCGCGAATGATGACTGCGTTTCCCCAGGGCGTCTGGATCAACCGAAGTTGACTAGTTGACATCCTTGGCACGATACGGACCAGACACCGTTACGTTGGTTCGCGAAAGACATAATCACGATTGGCTCGAGCTCAGTTGACACAACGGTAACCAAGCCGTACATCATCATTCGGGAGTTAGTCGCCAGCCCCGAACGTTATGACTAACCTGGCTTTTCTGGCGGACGCCCGCGATGGTGAGACAACGTGGAAATTTTCGGCCGCGGTCAACCGAGTCCGATCGACCGTCAATTTGAGAATGCCCGTGCCGGCGGTTTGATCTCCGACGCGCTACTCACGCGACCGAACCGGGCACCTGATTTTTTCGCGGAGGCTGCGGCACTCCGAAGACTATCAGCTCTCCTCACTGGCGATCCACAGATTCTCCTCGATACGCTGATGGCGGTCGCCGTCGAGCTTTGCGGTAGGCCTCCGACCGCGGCAACTGCGGGCGTGAGCCTTCTCGAACGGGTTGACAGTGATCATCAACAGTTCCGATGGGTCTCAATGGCCGGTCAACTTTCTGCACACGTCGGCGGAACGACCCCACGCGATGACAGCCCATGCGGCGTTTGCCTGGACGAAGGAAGACCTGTCCTGTTCTCGAGACCGGATCTGCTGTTCCCCTACCTCCAGGCAACCGGAGTGCCGATCATCGAAGGGTTGGTAATTCCTTTCTATGTCGCAGAGGGCGCCGGGGCCCTTGGCACCATCTGGATTGTCTCGCACGAATTCGATTGCAGGTTCGATGCGGAAGATGTTCGAATCATGACCAGCCTCGCTGGCTTTACTGGCGCGGCGTATCAACTGATCACGACCAGGCTTGCCGCAGAGCGATCGCGGAAAGACGTAGAGGCGGCCTGGTTCGACGCCGACCGCGCACGGTCTGCAGCTGAGGCTGCCGATCTGGCGAAGTCGCAATTCCTTGCAACGATCAGCCACGAAATCCGCACGCCGCTCAACGCGATCGGCGGGTACGCCGAAATTCTTGAGTTAGGTATTCACGGGCCGGCGAACGAGGCGCAACAAGAGGTGTTCTCGCGAATCAAACGGACTGCAGACCATCTAAAGGGACTTGTGGGCGAGGTTTTGAATTTCTCCAAGATTGAGAGCGGAGCGGTCAATTACGACGTGAGAGATGTGGATCTCAACGATTTATTCGGCCGCATAGAGGAGATGATAAGTCCTCAGCTTAAAGCACGGCAAATCGACTACAGTTTCGACGACATGTCTGTACCATCATGGGGCGTGCGAACCGACCCCGACAAGCTGGGACAAATTCTACTGAATCTCTTGTCCAATGCCGCCAAGTTTACTTCCCCAGGGGGAACCGTACACGTGTGGTGTGACCGCGGAGAAACGAAGCGGTCCAGTCCTGACTCAAAGGTGCTCGACTTTTTGGGTGATAGACCCGCAGATGCGGGAACCCTTTTGCGAATCCATGTCACCGACTCGGGCCGGGGAATTCCCTCGGACATGACGGAAAGCATTTTCGATCCGTTCGTGCAAGTAAGGCATCAGCCGGATTCAGCGTCCGAAGGGATTGGTCTGGGGTTGGCGATTAGCCGGAAGCTGGCTCGAGGCATGGGTGGGGACCTCAAAGTAGAGAGCATTGCCGGCAAGGGCAGCACGTTCACCGTCACGCTGCCGCTTGACAATGAAGTCGAATCCAGGTCCGCTGCCGAGATGTAATTGATGGGCCATCGAGGAGTTGAACCTCGGACCTCACGCTTATCAGAACTAGATACGGTAGCCAGCTGATGCTCAAACCCAGGAATCAAACGGATTACACGTTGTTGTCGTCAGTGGCCGTCCGCCTGCGTCAGCGTGGTTTGTTACTGCTACCGTTACTGCGAATCGCCCGAAAACGAGGACCCTGCAAACCGATCGGCGAACGCGGGTCACGTTTTGTGGGTAGATCAGCGCGGCCTTTTCAAGGAGCGCGGTTGAGCGGGCGCTCGAGCCTTGCAAATGACGTGGGTGATTCGGGGAACCCGATCAGCGGGTACTGGTTACCGCATTTGAATTTCGTCCTTAAGTAGAACTCCGCGATTTAAGATCACTGTGCCCTTGCGTCCTGTCCTGGCTATGGCATCTTCGGTAGCCAATGCACAGTTCCACGCAACTCATCGGGCTGCTGAAAGATGGTTTGTCCTCGCGCTACCGAATCGAGCGCGAGCTCGGTCGCGGAGGAATGGC
>JBDUEH010000083.1:0-7955 GCA_040002555.1 Gemmatimonadales bacterium
CAGGGGCGTTTTATATTGAGTGATGCAGCTTCCAGAATCTCCTCGCCTGTTTCTCGTCGATGGATTTGCACTCATCTATCGAGCGTTTTACGCCCTTATCTCCCGACCGCTCACAACCAGCAAGGGAGAGAACACTTCGGCCGTCTGGGGCGTCTCCAGCTTCCTCCAGCGACTGCTCCAGACGCACAAGCCCGATTACATCGCGTGGGTTCACGATTCAGGGCGGTCGTTCAGGCACGACACCTACCCGGCATACAAGGCTACAAGAGAAAAGCTGACCGAAGAACTGCAGGCCGATTTCGACCGCGGAATGAAGCGAATAAGCGAGTTGCTCGACGTCTATCAGATCCCGATCATTTCTCTCGCTGGATTTGAAGCGGACGATGTAATCGGAACGCTAGCGCAGAGGGGGCTCGAGCAGAAACTGAACGTCGTCGTCGTTTCAGGAGACAAGGATTTTCAGCAGCTCGTGAAACCCGGTGTATGGCTTCTAAATCCGGGACGTGGTGGTCCGGCTGGTGTCGAGGAGCACTGGATCAGTATCGAGAATGCGAGTGAACGTCTTGGCGTGCCGCCAAGGCACGTCGTCGACTATCTCGCGCTCGTTGGGGATTCCTCCGACAACGTGCCTGGTGTAAAAGGCATCGGCGACAAGACCGCATGCGAACTCGTATCGCAATACGGGGACCTCGAGTCGATTCTCGCGCACGCTTCGGAAATCACGAAGAAGCGACCACGTGAAGCGCTGCTGCAATACGCTGACAATGCGCGCTTGTCGAAGGAATTAGTAACAATTCGCGAAGATCTGGCAGTTGAATTTGACGCCGACTCCATGCGCGTTCACGAGCCTGATATAGCGCGGCTGCGGGATCTCTATGTGGAGCTGGAATTTCACTCGCTTGTTAAGAATCTGCCGAGCACTGCAAGCGGCATGGCCAATGTCTCGCCGGCTGTCATTGAGGAGAAGCACGCAGTTTCGTACACGACAATCGATACTCCCGAAGGACTCGAGGTTCTCATCGCTCGAGCCCGAAACGCCGGTATGATTGCTATCGATACGGAAACCGTAGTGCCTCCGGGAAGCGTTTCTAAGGCAGACCCTGTCCGGGCGGCTCTCGTTTCGATGAGCGTGGCCGTTGCTCCGGGCGAAGCATACTACCTGCCGTTCAAGCACCAGGTTGCTGGCGAGCTTCAGGGTGAGCTGATGATCGATGGAGCTGGTGATCGGTCATCAACCGACTCCGCTGAAGACCGGGGACTGGTGGGTGGCGGTGATGAGCCAAACGTCCAGGCTCTGCAAAGGGCAGTTGTCAGAAACCTTCCCGCCCTCGACGCTCCGGCGATGAAGCCTTTTCTAGACTTGCTAGAAGATCCAGAGGTTCGAAAGACGGCCCACAATTCCAAGCACGACGTTCTCGTGCTGCGGCGAGCCGGAGTACGTTTGAAGGGGCTGGACTTCGATACTATGCTCGCCAGCTACGTCCTCGATCCGGGACGCAGGTCGCATGGTTTGGACGTGCTAGCGACCGAGTTCCTCGACTACTCGATGATGTCGTACGCAGAGGTCTGCGGAAAGGGAAAGTCTCTCGTCTCCTTCAGCGAGAGTCCAGTCGATGCCGCGCGAGACTATTCGTGCGAAGAGTCAGACATGACACTTCGGCTCAGAAAAGTGTTCGAGCCTCAACTGGAAACGACGGGAGTCAAGTCTCTTCTCTCGGATATCGAGATTCCGCTGGTGCACGTACTTGCGAACGTTGAGTGGACAGGGATTGCGATCGACATTCCCTGGTTTCATTCGCTGAAGGAACGCTTCAGAAGAGAGAGGGAGGCGGTCGAAAAACAGATCTACGCATCCGCCGGACTGGAATTCAACATCAATTCCAACCCGCAGCTTCGTGACGTCCTTTTTAATCGGCTTGGACTTCCTGTACTGAAAAAGACCAGCACTGGTCCCTCGACGGACGCGAGCGTTCTCCAGGAGTTGGCAGAGGCCGGGCACACGTTGCCAACACTACTGATGGAATACCGGGAACTGGCAAAGCTCGAGAGCACCTATCTCGATGCCTTGCCACAGATGGTGAATCCGGAATCTCGAAGATTGCACACTTCGTTCAACCAGACCGTTGCAGCAACGGGCCGACTGTCATCGAGTGATCCGAACCTCCAGAACATTCCTATCCGCAGAGAGCTTGGCCGTGCCATTCGCAAGGGATTTATCCCGCGTGTCGGCTGGACCTTGCTCGGCGCCGACTACTCCCAGATAGAGTTAAGACTTCTGGCTCACCTGTCAGGAGATCCGGCATTTGTTGAGGCCTTCAAGGCGGGCGGAGACATTCACCGTCAAACCGCCTCGATCATTTTCGACGTTCCGCTCGAGAGCGTAACATCAGAAATGCGTGGCCGTGCGAAGACAATCAACTTCGCAACGATTTACGGACAAGGTGCACATGCACTATCAAGACAGCTCAAGATCGAACATTCCGAAGCAAAGGAATTCATTCGGCTGTACTTCGAGCGATTTCGCGGGATTCGTGAATATCTTGACTCCATGGTGGAATTCGCTCGGCAGCATGGATACGTGCAGACAATTTTCAACCGACGTCGCTACATCCCGGAGCTGCGCGAAAAGAACTTCAACATTCGCGCATTCGGTGAACGAACCGCTGCCAATTCTCCAATTCAGGGCTCAGCGGCTGATCTCATCAAGATCGCGATGATTCGTATCGACAAGGCGCTGGCCGAAGGCGGGTTCAATACGAAGATGCTACTACAGGTTCACGATGAACTCGTGTTTGAAGTGCCGCCTGACGAGCTCGAGGCGATCCAGGTTTTGGTGAAGAGAGAAATGGAAGGAGCAGCTCAGCTTAGTGTTCCGCTTGTCGTCGATCTGGGGGCAGGGACCAATTGGCTAGAGACAAAATAGATCTCTGGCTCGACACTCAATTCTTATGATGACTTTCGTACGCCGCCCAGTAGGCCCCCAGTGCAAGGGTCGCAGTATAAAGTGCAGCCCACCAGGCGTTGAGCAGAGCGGTTACGATCGCGAATTGAAAAAAGTAAGAGAGAAGAATCAGCACAAGCCCGAAAACGATCGTCAACATTGCCGGATCATCTGGATTCTTGCTGCGAGCGACGGCCAGGTCTCGCGCCATGTTGATTATGTAACGGTGTGTCAGCTCGCCCCAAGCGGCCAATGGCGACGCGAGTGGGCGAATTACACCCTTTCGCTTGATTAGATCGCGATTAGTTGAAGTCTGTGGCTGCTTAAGCGAGACGGCAGCCAGCCGATCTTCAATAAGCCGTGTGAGTGATGCCACATCGATTGACCCAAGCTCATCCATCAAGATCGGCTCGCCAAACTCTGCGAGCACTGCTGTTCCGGGATTGGCCTTATCCTCAAAGCTCAAGCCGAGTGGGTTGATCTGGAGTCCGGAAATGCCACGAACATCACGTGCCTCCAGCGCGATTCGGGCAATTCCTGTCTTTAAAGGAGCGAGCGCAGGCTCGTTGTGACTCTTTCCTTCCGGGAAGATCAAAACCATGTGTCCACTTTTGAGCGAATCGAGAAGAGCCTTGAATGCGTCGGTATTTCTCGACTTGCTGACATTTCCTGTCGATCTCGCATCACGTTCATCCGAGGCGCGTCGTAGCGGCACGACACCAACCGTCGGCAGAAGCCAGGCAAGAAAGGCGTTGTCCATCAATGTTGCCTTGGCGGTAATCGTCAGCCGACGCGGTATGATCCAGCCGGCGATCAGGCAGTCTACAAGTGCGTTGTGATGACTTGCCGCGAGCAGGACCGGACCACGAACTGGAATGCGTTCGTTCCCGACGACCTCGATGTTTGAATAGAACCAGTGAAGAGCGATTCCTGTAAACCACCGGAACAGCGCGTATAACACGATCGAGTGCGCTTAGGCCGGAGACGAACGCTGCCACCGGTCTGGAACGGCCCATAGAATCGCGAGGGAGCCAAGCATTCCGATCGCAACCGTGACGACTCCAGCCCTGTAAGCGAATCCGGTTCCGTACGACGGAAGAAGTCCGTCCACTGTGAGGGCCCAGATGAAAGGGCCGACGATGGCAGCGGCTCGCGATGACAAAACCATCAGGCTGAAGAACCTTCCCGCCTCGACGTCAGGGACGAGCGTCATGAGCATTGGCCGCTCAGCAGTGGGAACGCCACCGAAGATCAAGCCAATCGCCGCGCCAACGATCCAGAACGACATCTGATTGGGTACGAAAATCATCGCGATCAGCAAGACAACCCAGCACGTTATCGTGAACATCAAGCTCTTCTTGGGGCCGATTCGATCGACCAACTTACCGATCGCATAGCTGCCAATCACGGCAGGAACTGTGAGAGCTACAAACAGCGTCGTCTCGAGTCCTTTCTTGAAATCCATCGCCTTGACTGCGTACAGCGCCATGTTCGCGACAATGGTTCCGATTGCATCCTGATATAGAAAGGAGGCCAGGATGAAACGAATGGTGCCGGGATATTTCCTTGCATCGCGGATCGTATTACTGAGATCCGCAAACCCCTTTCTCCATGGAATGCCGCCGGTAACCTTTTTGGCGTTGTGATCCTTGCAGAAGAAAAACAGCGGTAGCGAAAACAGAAGGAAGAGAATTCCTGTCGGAGAAAACGTTGAAACTCTTCCAGCGTGACTTGTGAACGGGAATACCGCGCGCATGGCGTGCAGAAACCCCTCGGGCAACGCTCCGGCAACTGGAACAGTGCCATTAAAAAATGGAGTGACAAGGAGTACTCCGACGATTGATCCGACGTAGCCAAGCGCGGTTCCCACTCCGGACAGACGTCCCTGCTCAACAGGCGGAGCCAATTCAAACATCATTGCGTTGTAAAAAGGCTGAGCTCCCTGATACGCATAGTTAGCGATGATGAACGAAGTAATGATTGCGGCAGCAGCGGCGCCGTGAAGGGTGTACGTAGCTACCGCTGGGTCAAGAACGGCCTCGCCGATGAGAGGCACGCGAAACTGTCCAACAACACCCATGAAAATCGTTGCTGCAACAGCCGCCAGTGTAAACCAGACCACCCATGGTTTTCTTCTTTGGCTGGCATCAGAAATTGCGCCAAACAACGGAATGGAAAGCGCCACCAGCGCTGACGAAACTCCGTTCCCGATCGCGACCATGGTGTTGGTGCCATGCAGGTCGTCGACGAGCCACACCGCGAAAAACAAAGTCGCGATGTTCATCGAGAAGATCGTGTTGGAAAAATCGTAAAGTGCCCAGCTCCACCGTTCCAGCGCAGGAGCGCGTTGCGCGAGAATTTCTCCTGACGCGGCAACCACTGGCGACCTGTGGGATGGGTGTGTCATCGGACCCCTGGATGAGATGCTAGGCTTTGGACGGTGTCGATTGCTGAGTCGATGGCTCTGGCTCGACGCAACACCCCAACGGGCTACAAATTATCACTTATGGTTATAAGTCGCTTCGCTACAATTGGTCTTGCCCCATGTATTCTTTTCGGCAGTGCATGCGCGAAGGATGCTCCAAGAAAAGCAGACAGTCCTACTATCGATTCTGCGTCCAGAGCCGCGGTTTCACACACGCTAGCCCCCAATACCGGATGGGACGTTCCGACGGCCGGTACGTTCGTCGTGCTGTCAATGGCGGATGACATGATCGATGCAGCGCTGGTGCTTCCGGAAGAGACTGACAGCAGTCTTGCAAAAAACAACACGACTGATCCAACTCCGTTTGCAAACACCTCAGTCGACCTATTCGGCACGGGAGGACTTTCAGGAACGTCGACTCTAGCCGTCAATTCGCAACAACAGCCAGCGGAGGGATGCCTCATCTGGCCAAGTGTGCGGCTTACATCAAAGCCGGGGAAAGACTGGAGAGTAGGCCTGACTGCCGGAAAGGCGACAGCACTGCCAATTTATCCAATCGAAGAACTGGGCAGTAGCGATTCGTCCCGTAGTGTGATAGAGCTTACCAGGCTGGCATCGGAAGCGAGCATGAAAAATGGTGACCCTGCGTTTCAGGGCTTGCCATTTACGGTGCGAAAGGCCTATCAATTGTCGCTTGGTGATACGCTCGTATTGATCGGAAGTGCGGTTAGGAAAATCAACGAAGAGGCGAACCCCCGTGAAGAGCATTGGCTTTTCGTTGCTGAGCGAATTGGACAAACCCCGAAATACATGCTCTCATTCCAGAATCGGTCAGCCGGATCCGAAGACGCGATTCGAACAAATGCAATTCTCGCTGCCATGAGGTTTGGGCGAACAAATCGGGCGGCTTTCATTCTATCGTTTGAGTACGACGACGGCGGAGAAATCGCTCTTCTCGAACGAATGGCTCCTCATGATTGGAAGATCAGCTGGCGTAGCGCGTACACGGGTTGCTGAGCTTGTTCCAGGTTCAGAGGGCCTGCCACCTACCCAGTGAAGCGGGCGGAACGGCCCGGCCGGCGATCCCGGCCAAACCGAGTAGCGTCAGAACATAGGGAAGAGCAAGAAAAACCTGATAAGGAATCGTCCAGCCCATAGCCTGAAAGAGATATTGAAGCGCGCTTGCCGCTGCAAAAATCAATGCGGCTACAGTTGCGCCAAACGGATGCCAGCGTCCAAGCACAACAACTGCAATTGCAATGAACCCGCGGCCCGCTGACATCCCTTCGGCGAATGAGCCGGATTGCGCGACAACAAGAACGCCACCTGCAATTCCGCCGAGGCAACCGCCGAAGAGTATCGCAAGCAATTGCATTCTCGATACGGCAACGCCTGCCGCCGCAGCGGCGAGTGGGTCTTCCCCAATCGCCCTCAATGAAAGCCCACCGTAAGTGCGGTACATCCACCACCAAACCGACGGTACCAGCAGATAGAGCAGATAGGTGACCGGCGGCTGATTGAAGAACGCGTCTCCAATGAGGGGGATTGAGGACAGAACCGGCACAGCTGAGGCGCTCATGGTTGGTATGCTGAGGGCAGCTCCCGTTGCACCGTACATCTGTCGGTACAAGGTTGCCGTCAGGCCAAGGCCGAACAGACTGATTGCCGTCCCGGTGATTATCTGATCGGCGCGAAGGCGTATTACAAAGAAGGCGAACACTCCGGCGATCAACGCTCCCGCCACCCCGGCGCCAGCCATGCCCACCCAGACTCCGCCGAGTCCAGCGGCGACGAAGGCTCCAAATGCTCCAGCGATGATGGCTCCCTCGAGCCCGATGTTGATGACTCCTGCTCGCTCGGTGACGGTTTCACCAAGGGCGGCGAGTGCAAGTGGGGTGGCTGTTCGTATCGTTCCCTCGAGGAAAGTCGCGATTACACTCACGCTGGCTTTTCCCTCTTGGCAAAGATCGCATAGCGCTTCTGTATCGCCGCAAAGACAAGCAATGCGAGTATGAGAGAGGCTTCAATCATTCCTGCGATCGATGAAGGAATTCCAAAATCACGCTGCAGCGCAGAAGCGGCGGTTTCGAGAATCCCGACAAAAATCCCGGACGCAATAATTCCAAGTGGACTCAGCCCGGCTATCAGCGCAACCGCAATCGCGGTGTATCCATAGCCAGGCGAGATGTTTTCATAGAGCGCGAAGGTAACACCATTGACCTCGACCGCTCCCGCCAGGCCAGCGATTGCTCCACTGCAGCAGAACACTGCCCACGACAATCGACTCACATCAATCATCGCAGCACTTTTGGCTGCCATCGGACTCCCTCCAATCACACGAATGCGAAACCCTACTTCCGTTCGCTTGATTATCCACGCAAGTGAAAATGCCAAAGCCAGCGCAATGATAAACCCAGCGTGCAAGCGCGTATTGTCGAGAATGATCGGTAGTCGAGCTGTGTCTGCTAGCGTTACTGATTGCGGGTAGATGTGGGTCGGCTCCTGCATCGGACCACGTACGAGAAACGAGACAAGATGGATCGCAATGAAGTTGAGCATGATCGTGCTGATGATTTCCAGCACGTGAAA
>JBDUEH010000084.1:0-7945 GCA_040002555.1 Gemmatimonadales bacterium
TCGACGGTGAAGTCGCCGATCACACGATAGTTGATGCTGCCGTTCTGGAGAAGCTGTCGCCCGGCCGCGCCGAGCCCCGCGTAAGTGAAGTCAACGGGAATCGTGACAAACGTCGAATCATTGCTTTGGACGCGAAACGCGTTCGCGAGCGCTCCCGTGCCGAGTTCCTTGTCTTCGACGAGAAGCCGATACGTGAGGCGCGAGGCGTTCAGGTTAAATCCGTTCGGGTTGTACACGCTGAGCACGACGTCTACCGCGCCGCCGCTGAGTCCGAGTCCGCGAATCTTCGCATCGTTGAAGTGCACCAGCGGCTCCTTGAACCCGCCGAGTCCGAGACTCGCGCAGCCAGCGAGCAATACGCCGGCAAACGCTGCAACCCATGACCGTCTATTCATTTTTTCATCTCCTGTTGATGATTTCTGCAAACGGCTGACCGCTGACCGCCAAACAACTGCTCTGCATCACACTTAGCACCTGTCGTGCCCGCCCTTACCGGTAGCTGCTGTACCCGCCTGAACACTGCTTTACCCGCACCAGGCAGTCAGCGGCCAGCGGCCAGCGGTCAGCGGTCAGCGTCAGCTTTAGCCTTTAGCTCCGCCCACCAGGCAATCCGTTTAGCAATGTCCTTCTCAAACCCAAACGGCCCGGGCTCATAAAACACCGAGCCCCGCAACGACTCCGGCAGATACTCCTGCGGGATGTATGCCTCGGGAACCCCGTGCGCATACTGGTACCCCTCATGGTAGCCCAGTTCCTTCATCAGGTTCGTCGGGGCGTTTCGAATATGCATCGGCACCGCCTCGGCTGGCGTGGATCGAGCGGCCTCCAATGCTGCGGTCAACGCGCGTTTTGACGAATTCGACTTCGGAGCAGTCGCGAGATAGATGATCAGCTCTGCCAACGGCAGATAACCTTCCGGCGGACCGAGCATGTGGTACGCGTCGCGCGCGGCAACGGCCAGTTGAAGTGCGTTAGGGTCAGACAGTCCAATGTCCTCCGCCGCCATCGCGATGGCGCGGCGAAAGATCGTCATCGGGTCCTCCCCGCCTTCGATCATGCGCGCCATCCAGTAGAGCGCACCGTTCGGATCGCTGCCGCGAAGTGACTTGTGCAGCGCAGACAGCATGTTGAAATGCGTCTCGCCACTCTTGTCGTGATGCGCAAACCGCTTTTGCATCGCGTCCCGCGCGATCGACAGCGTGATGTGCCCTTCCTTGCCTGCCTGTATCGATGCGGCTTCCAGCACAGTGAGGGCACGCCTTGCATCTCCATCGGCTTCGATGGAGATCAACTCCTTTGCATCGTCGTCAACCGTGAGGGCCAACTTGCCAAGTCCACGATCATTATCGGCGAGTGCGCGATCCATCAATTCGAGGAGATCCGAAGGGGATATCGGCTCGAGTACGAATACGCGCATTCGCGACAACAACGCGCCGTTCACCTCGAACGAAGGATTTTCTGTCGTCGCTCCAATCAGTGAAATCGTTCCGCTCTCTACATGCGGAAGAAACGCGTCCTGCTGCGCACGGTTGAAGCGATGAATCTCGTCAACAAACAAAACGGTCTGGCGGCCCAGCTCCAATCGCTCTTCTGCGGCGGCGATGATCTCGCGTATTCGAGGAACGCCTTCAGTCACCGCCGAAAACGGAACGAACTCCCGGTCGGTATAACGAGCGATCAATCGCCCGATTGTCGTCTTACCTGAACCGGGCGGACCCCAGAATATCATTGAGCCAATCGCGCCTTTCTCGATTGCGTCGCGGAGAGGCTTTCCTGCGCCGATGATCTTCTGTTGTCCCACGACTTCGTCGAGAGTTCGCGGACGCATCCTGGCCGCGAGCGGCTGTGCAGATGCCGGAGGCGTAAACAGAGACGCTTCCCGATCACTGCGCGAGCCCACTTGCGGGCGACGAAAACTCTTGGGCATCAGTTAGAGGTGAACTCAATCCTCATAGCGCCATGCCTATCAGGTTTCGCGCCACAAAATACAGCGCGCACCCACCAAAAAAACTCAACTGCAGCTTCCAGTCCCTCTTCGCCTGAAACTCCGGGACGAGATTCGATGCGCCCACGTATAGTGTCACGCCGGCCGCAACGGCCAGCCCATAAGTTGAAAGCGATCCGACGGTTTCGGTGAGAAGGCCGCCGAGTATTGTCGCGGCACCGAGAGCCGCACCGGCACCGAGTGCTCGCTTGCGGGAAGACCCGGCGGCGAGAAAAAGACTCGAGATCGCGAGCCCTTCCGGCAGCTTATGAAGCAGGATTGCGACAAAGACGAGAAGACCAAGCGACGCTCCAACCTCGAACCCGCTGGCAATCGCAACGCCATCGACGAACGTATGAAGAAGCAGTCCAGCGAGTGCAGACAAGCTCACTGCCTCGGTTACTTCATGATGCTCCTCGCCGAAGTGGAAATGCGGTGTCAGGGTGTGCTGAGTGAGATGCACGAGCAGAAAGCCGCCCAGTATGAACACTCCGGCCCGAGCGCCGTGCTGAGTGATCGCTTCGGGGACCAGATCGAGGAGGGCGACCGATACCATAAATCCGGCCGATAGAGCAATCAGCTTCTCGAGCGCCGGAGCAGTCCATCGCGATCTTGAGACTACAGCCGCGGCGCCAACGACATTCGCCGCCCCGGCGACCAGCGTATATGCGATTGCCTGACGGTTCACGCCTGGGTCAGCGAGAGGCGCTCAGCCGCGGCAGTAATTGCCGCTGAAAGTGTCGGGGCTGGCGCGCGGTCCCACGATTGCGAGCGCCACGACCTGTCGGCAAGCGACGCTTTCTCCTCCAATCCCTTCCCCTGGAGCAGGTACAGCCATCGATCGGATCTCGCGTAAATGAACAACTCGAGTTGAGGCGTGAGCGTCAGTTGATCCGCTTCATCGTACAATGAGAATTCGACGCCGCCGTAAGTCGCGATCGGAACCTTGAGCCGGGCGATAGCGTCACGAACGTCCGGGAGGGCGATGCTGTCGCCCGACCATGTTGTCTCCGATCGCTGATCTGCGATTGCGACATCAACGGCTGGAGGAAGAAGCTCGCTCAGCGTGTAGAACAGATCGACTACACGCTCGGCGTTGGCGCCGACGTACGCCTCGTAGTGCTCGCCTTCGTTCGTGAACGTGAATCCATCCACGCCAGACCGAAAGCGTCTCCACACAGTTGCCTCAGGATTTCTACCGCGAAAAAGCATATCAGAGAGCCTGGTGGTCGCCCGTGCCGGCGCGAATGTCATCGAGCATCAGTTGCGCGTTGTCGAGCAGACCGGTGCGCGAGTTCGCCGCCGGGTCATTTATAACAAGTTCGAGCAGCTTCCGTAATGTCCTGCCGACGGACGGTCCAACCATGCCAAGCTTCTCCAGGTCCCGCCCATTGACGGCGAGATCTCCGACTTCGATTGGATCCCGATAGGCGATTCGTGTTGCCCGTCTGTAGGCTGAGGCAATGTTTGTTGGCGATGGCGCAGACATTCCAGCCGCGCGCTCCGCCGTCCAACGAGCGGCCGACAGCCGCAGCACTGAGGCAAGACGCGTGCGACCCGCTGCGGCGGCCCACCTGCGAAGAGTTGCGTCGTCAGGCCCGGAAGCTTCCGCCATTCCGGTACTCAGCTCCGCCTTCATGACGGACCACCGCGAAATCACTCCATGAATCCACGCAGCGTCGGCGTTCGAGAACCGAAGGGATTTAAGGGTTTCGAGGACAGTTTCCGGCGGTGCCGCCGCGAACAGCCCGATCATTCGCGCAATCCGCCGCTGCGGTCGGCCGGGCAGGTTTGGCATGCACATTCGATCAAGACTCGCGAGCTCGAGGTCGCTGATATTCGCGAGCGTCGGGATGAGCGTCTCGAATGCCCCGCTCTTCTTCCAAAGAGAAAAGGCAGTGCTTGGAAGACGCACCTGGTCCATCGTCTTTTCAATCTCCTGCTTGACGCGCTCGGCTGACAGGCGCGAGAGCATCGGGCCGCTCGCCACAATGGCGTCCCAAGTGAGCGGCTCGATATCGAAGCCGAATCGCGCTGCGAAACGCATTGCTCGAAGGGCTCGCAATCGATCTTCGCGCATTCGCTCGTGCGGTTCGCCCACAGCACGCACGAGTCGCTTCTCGAGATCCTGTTGACCATGAAACGGGTCGCGCAGTTCCTTCCGCGCTGGCGAATAGGCAATCGCGTTGATCGTGTAGTCGCGGCGGGCGAGATCTTCTTCGAGCGACGCCCCAAAATCGACGATGGCGTGTCGCCCGTCGGTATGAACGTCGCGCCTGAATGTCGTGACTTCATGCATCACGCCGTCATTATCGAGCACGCCAATAGTGCCGAAATCAATTCCAACCGGAACAGTGCGAGCGAACAGGTTTCTGACCTGCTTTGGCCTCGCGGCTGTCGCCAGATCCCAGTCGAGATGGGCATGCCCGAGTATTGCATCGCGCACGGCGCCTCCCACGCACCAGGTCTCGAAGCCAGCATTTTCCAGCGTGCTTGCGATCTTCCACACCGCGGGCGGCGGATTGAGGGACGAAATCATCTCACGTCACCTTGAACATCGCGCGAAGCTGTTCTGTTCCCATCCCGGCACCGAGGCCAAGCATCAGGTCGACGCGCGCTTGCTGCGCGCGACGCGAGCCGCCGAGGATTACGCCCATTTCTTCGAGACGCCTGCCGCCACCTTCGTACCCGTAGGTGTGACCGACCCGACCGCCTTCCGTGCGCGATACGACCACGACTGGCTTTCCCTCAGCCAGCCACCGCTCGATTCCCGGCACCACGTCGGGTGGAACGTTGCCGCGGCCCATTGCAGCAATGACCACGCCGCGTGCCTGCGATCTCGACGCGTCGAGAAGGCGCGAATCACTTCCCGCCGCGACGAAGATGATATCGACCGGTGTCGCCAGCTCGTCGGGATTCAGAATCGGCGGAGTCGGGGGAAGCTCGCGTGAAAGGATCAACTCTCCTTCATCCAGAACACCAAGCGGACCAAGACCTGGACTCTCGAACGCATCGAGGAGATGGGTATTGGTCTTGGTCGCATCCAGTCCGGCAAAGATCTGTCCGGTCATCACGACCATCGACCCGAATCCGCGTGTCTCAGGACTTGCAGCTACATGGACGGCCTCGAGGAGGTTTGCTGGTCCGTCCCATCCAAGATCACTCATCGTGCGCATCGCGCCCGTGAATACGATCGGCTTGTCAGGCGGCACCGAGCGCGCGACGAGGTAAGCGGTTTCTTCCAGCGTGTCGGTTCCGTGTGTGACCACCACTCCCACAACTTCCGGACGTGCGAGATGCTCCCTTATCCGCGACCTCAGCGCCCACATCCGTTCGACAGTCATATGCGGACCCGGAAACGATCCCCATTCCTCCGTCTCGATGCCGGTGACCTCTTCGATTCCCCGCGTCGCGTTCAAAATTTCCTTCGACGTCAACGAAGGCGCGACGCCCGTTCCGCCGATATCGTTGCGCATTGCGATCGTGCCCCCTGTAAAGAGGATGACGATCATGCAGTACCGCGAGCGATTTGTTGAATGGCTTCGGCCGCGGTCACATCCATCGTCGCGCATTGGTCCGCTGCTGCTTCCATCGAGTATGTGATGAGAGCATCAGCCGCGAGAAGATCGAGCGCGCCATCGCGGTCGCTCAACGCCGACCGAAGCGTCGCTATACCTCGATCGAGAAGAACGCTCGAGGAAGCGGGTGCGTCGAGAGCTTCAACGCCAACGATTTCGATAAGACGGGCAGCAAGGTTTGGCG
Source organism: Gemmatimonadales bacterium (assembly GCA_040002555.1). Classification (GTDB taxonomy): domain Bacteria; phylum Gemmatimonadota; class Gemmatimonadetes; order Gemmatimonadales; family Gemmatimonadaceae; genus UBA4720. Next base: position 5,747 of record JBDUEH010000084.1, read on the forward strand.
GCGAAGCCGGCGTTCGTGACTCGAGCCACTCCCTCAATGACCCGGAACGATTCGCGGCGATTTCTTTCTCGTGAGAATCGTTCGTCTGAGTCACGATCTCCTCCGATGCCTCTCTCAATTGGCCAGCTGAGCGCGAATGACTCCCGGAACTGCGGCCAGCGCTTCAGGAAGTTTCGAAGCGTCTGGCACACCTGCTTGCGCCATGTGCGGCTTCCCTCCTCCACGCCCGCCAGCGACGGCGGCAACTTGTTTGACAATCGCGTCAGCACTCAAGCCGCGCTCGCGCAGATCATCTGCGACGACGACGAGAAGAGCATGCTTGCCATCTTCGAACGACGCCGACAACACGCCGACACCACCCTTCAAGTTCTCCCGGAGAGCGTCGCCTAGTGCCTGAAGTGATTTCACGTCTGGTGCACTCACTGGTGAGGCGACCACGCGAACGCCGTCCACGTCGCTTGCCGAATCGATCAACTGCTGAACGCCGTTTGCCCCGCCCGAGCGCATTACTTCGTCGAGCCGCTTTTCGAGCGTGCGGTGTTCGTCGAGAACAGTGTGAAGCCGCTTGACGACTGCATTGGGCGAAGCACGCAGCATCTTCGCGATCTCACCGAGAGTGTTTTGCTTTTCTCGCATGGCGGCATAAGCGCGCGGACCAGTCATTGCTTCCACTCGTCGCACACCTGCCGCCACTCCAGTTTCGCTCGCGATGAGGAATGATCCAATTTCGGACGTGTTCCGAACGTGCGTTCCTCCGCAAAGTTCCACCGACACGCCAGGCACATTGACCACTCTCACCACTTCCCCGTATTTCTCGCCAAAGAGCGCCATCGCTCCGCTTGCAACTGCTTCAGCGTACGCCTGTTCCGTTGTCGTAACGGGGATCGCAGCAAGCACCTCACGGTTTACCATGTCTTCGACTTCACGGATCTGTGACGGAGTCATCGGACCGTGATGCGTGAAGTCGAAGCGCAGCCGATCCGGCGCGACAAGTGAGCCTGCCTGGTGCACGTGTTCGCCAAGCACGGTTCTGAGTGCTGCGTGAAGCAGGTGCGTCGCTGTGTGATTTCTTTCCGTATCGAGGCGCGGCTCGCGGGGAACGACCGCCTTCGCCGGACCGACTGCGACTGAGCCATCAGCCTTGCCGACGACCGTGATCTTGCCATCGACCCTACGAACCTGGTCGACATCCACGGACCAGCCTTCTCCCGTGATCGATCCACGATCCGCTACCTGGCCGCCCGACTCCGCATAAAACGGAGTCTCACGCAACATTACAGCAACGCGGCCCTCGGGAAGCGCACGGAATGCCGTGACTTCCGTGTCCGCTTCCGTGGTCTCATATCCGACAAAGCGAACTTCATCAGGAGACAACCAGGAGTTGTCGCCAAGGTCTTCCACACCGGCGCCAACTTTCTTCGACTTCCGCTCCTGCTGCGACATCGATCGCTGCGCCGCGAGGGCGGATTCGAAACCAGCAATGTCCACCGTGTAGCCTCGCTCACGCGCCATCAACTCGGTGAGATCAACCGGGAAACCGAAAGTGTCGTAAAGCTTGAAAACGTCTTCGCCGGCGATCGTTCCCTTGATCGCTTGGGAGCCCCACATCGACGTCTCGGGGGCGAGTTCGTCGAACCGCCCCATGCCGCCGTCAATCGTGTCGAGGAATCGCTGCTCCTCGGCGCGTGTCGTATCGACGATGTGCTTCGCTCTCTGCTTCAGCTCAGGAAATACGTGTCCCATTGTGTCGACGACGCGCTGAACCACGTCGACCAGCGTCGGTGCCGCCCGGCCAAGCAGCCACGCATGCCTCACCGCACGACGAAGAATTCGGCGGAGGACATAGCCTCGGCCTTCATTGGACGGAAACACTCCATCCGCGAGAAGAAAAGCAACGGCTCTCGCGTGATCGGCGATCACACGGAATGATGCCGGATCGACAAAAACACGATTCCCCGATTTAACCGCCGGCGAAAACGACGCCGAACGCCTGCCATTGCCACTCAGCTCGAACCAGTAAGGGTCGTCTGATTCCCTGCCGCGATAGTCGATGCCTGTCGCCTTCTCTGCCTCTTCAATGAGCGCAGAAAAAACGTCGGTGTGATAGTTGTTGGTCACTTTCTGCATCACTGCGGACAGTCGCTCGAGTCCCATCCCTGTGTCGACCGACGGCTTCGGAAGCGGAACCAGGGTCCCGTC
>JBDUEH010000085.1:0-7937 GCA_040002555.1 Gemmatimonadales bacterium
TGTCCTTGTAGCCTTCGGAAACCTGGAAGTCCTTCAATTCGGAGAGAGGCGCGATTTGCGCTCCATCTTCCGTTCTATAGTCCTTAGCCATTAGACCCTCCGGAAATTGAAGTTGTAAGTCGTCGGAATTAAGATGGTTGCGACGTGAATGCGCGTGGCGATGCTCGAAGTCGTCGTGCCAGCCGCCGGGTTGCCGCCGCCGTAGGTGGTCCACCAGTACCAGCCGGCCACGATGAACAGGATCACGAGCAGGACGAGCAACAGTGGTGTAGCTGAACGGCGCGGTTTGCGCTCGATTGGGATCTCGGCCATGGGACGACCTCCAGAAGGGCGACGCTACTTCTATGATAGACGGTTCTATTGCAACCGCCGTTCCCAACCAGTTCCGAGCCCAAGGCTCGGCTGAAGGAGGGCTAGATTTCGGAATGCCAAACACCGAGTGGTGGCAGCGCGGCCCGGTTGAGAACGTGCCGGATCTTCTTCAGCCCGTTGCGCACATTCTCCTTCAGGTCGGCGAGAGTGCCGACGAGCTTGTCGAGAAGCTGACTGAGACCGAATGGAACGCTCGCCCTGCTGGCGTTGCGTCCGCGGCGTTTCACGTGCGCCACATGGCAGCAGTAATCGACCGACTCTTCACCTATGCGCGTGGCGAGGCGCTGACGCCCGAGCAGTTCGCTGAGCTCAGATCAGAGGGCGATCCAGTAACGGCCGACGGTGTTTCAGTGGTGATGGGTACATTGCACTCGCGAATCGATGCAGCCGTTGCCGAGTTACGCACGATCGACCCTGCAGCGCTCGGCGATTTCCGCGAAGTCGGACGCGCAAAGCTCCCTTCGACGGTCATCGGGTGTCTCGTTCACGGGGCAGAACACGCAATGCGTCACATAGGGCAGCTCTCGGTGACAACCCGCATCGTTTGCTCAAGGACAAAGACATGAAACATCTCGAGCTGGGGCTCGACACGTTCGGCGATGTAACGCGCGCTGACGACGGAAAGCCAATGCCTCATGCGCGGGTGATCCGCGATGTGGTGGCCGAGGCGGTGCTGGCTGACGAGTTGGGTGTGGACTTCATCGGAGTTGGTGAACATCACCGCGCTGATTTCGCGGTGTCTTCGCCCGAGATGGTTCTTGCTTCAATCGCTGGCCAGACGAAACGCATCCGACTCGGCTCCGCAGTCACGGTTCTCAGTTCCGACGAGCCTTTTCGCGTTTTCCAACGCTTCTCGACTCTCGACGCCCTCTCAAATGGACGTGCCGAAGTAATTCTTGGACGTGGCTCATTCACGGAATCGTTTCCGCTGTTCGGTTACCCGCTGGATAAATACGAGATCCTGTTTGAGGAGAAGCTGTCGCTATACGCCGCCATCCTCGAATCCGACCGAACCGGAGAGCCGGTAACATGGAGCGGTACGACGCGCGCACCTGTCGTGAAACAGCGCGCATTTCCGTCAACGGAACATGGAAAGCTGTCTACCTGGGTTGGCGTCGGTGGAAGTCCTGAATCGGTAGTGCGAGCGGCGCGTTACGGAATTCCAATGATGCTCGCGATCATCGGCGGCGATCCTCGTCGTTTCATGCCCTATATCGCATTGAACCAACAGGCTCTCGCTAAAGCGGGTAGAGCAGAGTTGCCGATCGGGGTACACTCGCCGGGTTATGTCGCCGAGACGGACAAGCAGGCACGCGAGGAGTTGTGGCCGGCGTACCGGGATATGCGGAACAGGATCGGTGGGGAGCGCGGCTGGGGCCCGACGAGTCCAACAGAGTTCGAGCGAGAGGTTGAAGAAGGCTCACTCTACGTTGGCTCTCCGGAAACGGTCGCCCGGAAAATTGCGGCGACCGTACGCGATCTGGGCGTCGACCGCTTCGACATGAAATACAGCGCGGGCTGGCTAGCTCACGACAAGATGATGCGATGCATCGAGTACTACGGTCGCGATGTCATCCCGCGCGTTCGTGAGTTGCTTGCCTTCAATCATTAGCCATGATGAACAACGGCGCTCCGTCGAAGTCGTCGTAAATCGGGCGCAGCCTCTCCGTGTTGTAGTACTTCGACACGTCAACGACCTTCTTCTGCGACATGACATTGCCAATCGGCACGCTGTCGTAAAATCCCCTATGCACGCTGACCAGCCGACCGAACTCCTTCTTCAGAATCAGGTCGAGGGCAAGATTCCCGAACGCCATTGGAACGATGGAATCGAGCGCATCGGGATCACCTGAGCGAACGAGATAACCGAGCCGCTGGCTGACGACGTCGATCCGTCGGCCATTGTTGTACTTGGCCGAATGGTCCTTGAGTGCGTCTGCGACCTTGTCGCCGATGCCGCCGAGCTTGCGATGCCCGAACATGTCGACCTCTTCGCCCTCGAAGCTCATTCCCTCCTGCGCTTTCAGGGCGGCGCCTTCGGAAACCAGACAAACCGAATACTTGCTGGGGTTTCGGTTGTGGTCGTAAACCATCAACTCGGTTAGCTGCTCGAGATCGGCCGGGTGCTCCGGGATGAGACAACGATCGGCCGCACCGGCCATCGTCGGCAGAAGGGCGGTGAAGCCGGAGTATCGTCCGAACACTTCGATGACGAGAAAGCGCTCGTGTGATCCGGCCGATGTACGGAGCCGATGGGTGAGCTCGATCGTTCGCGTGACGCAGGTGCTGAAACCGATGCAGTAGTCGGTGCCATACACATCGTTGTCCATGGTCTTTGGAATCGCGACAACGTGTACTCCTTCGTCGTGGAGTCGCTTACCGTAGCTGAGAGTGTCGTCGCCCCCGATCGGAATCAAAACATCGACGCCAAGGTGCTCGAGATTCTTGAGTACGTCCTTCGTGACGTCGTTGGTTGGCTGGTCATAACCCGTGAGATGCGTGGGCACCCGCGCAAGCGGCATGTGGCTCGGTCTCGTTCGCGACGTGTGAAGAAACGTCCCACCAGTGCGTCCGGCGCGATTCACGATCGCTTCCGACAGCTCCTGGATATTCTCAGAGTTGTCCGCGCCCGCGTCGGTGTTGTAGTCAATGATGCCTGCCCAACCTCGCCTGATACCGACAACCCGATAGCCTTCGCGCAACGCGCGGATGGTAATTGCCCTGATTGCAGGGTTGAGCCCGGGGACGTCGCCGCCGCCGGTGAGAATCGCAATCGTTCGTTGTTTGTCCGCCATTATTCAAACTACAGCAAGCGTTTCCGGGAGTGGCGCCGATTGGGACCTTGAGCAGCATCGTGTTCCTGCGGATACGCGACGGCCGCACGAAGTGTCAGAAACGCGACAACTGCGGCGAGAGACACGAATTTCATCGAGACTCCTTGCTACCTTATTGTGATGCGTGTGTCATAGCTCGGCAAGTACAATGCAATAAATCAGCGACGCATCATCGGATTGCCCGTGAGACAATGTGACAGAGGAGGAAACGGAGAGATGAGACCTGGATTTCTGTTTGTTCGGTTGACCACGGTAATCGCCATCGCCGGCGGATGCACTCATTCTGCCGGTGGGAGGTTTCCGGTTGCGTCCACCGCCGTCGTCGAGGTCCCAGCGGCCGACTCAATTCTCGCCCACGAAACATTCACGATCGAGTCCATCGCTGTCGGCGAAAAGCGGACGATCAACGTCTACCTGCCGCCGCAATATCGAACTGTCGGAAGGAAATTCCCGGCACTCTACATGCCCGATGGCGGCATCGACGAAGACTTTCCCCATGTCATTCGCACCGTCGACTCACTCATCGCACTTGGCGCAATTCGGCCGGTCATGGTGATCGGGATTCCGAATACACAAAGGCGTCGCGACCTGACGGGTCCAACCCATGTCAAGACCGACAGCGCCATTGCGCCAAGAGTCGGGGGGTCGTCCGAATTCCGGACATTCATTCGCACCGAGCTCATTCCGGAAATCAGTCGCCGCTATCGTACTACCGGCGAGCGCGGAATCATTGGCGAATCCCTGGCTGGTTTATTCATCATGGAGACGTTTCTCGATGAGCCCAGCCTCTTTACTCACTATATCGCGCTCGACCCAAGCGTCTGGTGGAATGCCGGAGAGATCGTAGAATCCGCTCCGTCGCGCATCGCTTTGTTCGACTCAAACCCGCGGACACTCTACTTCGCGAGCTCCCTGGAGCCGAGTACTTCGGTTGGTGCGGCGAAGATCGATGCGACTTTGAGGGCGACGCATCCGCGCGGATTGCGATGGACGTATGCGCCGCGTCCTGACCTCACCCACAGCAACATCTTCCGCGCGTTGAAGTCGGTCGCCTTGGTAGACGCGTTTCGCTAGCTGATCACTCGACGACAGTCGGCGGTGAAGCAGTACCGGGTTGCCCACCATCTGGTGTTGGGACCTTGGTGCCGTCGGTTCCTTCGTCGGCGCGCTTTTCCTCCCCAATTCCCGGCAGACTCTTTTCGCTGATCCAACCGTGCTCGGATGCGTGCTTCGCGACGTCGAGTGTATGCTCGGCCAACACGAGCGCTGAGTTCGCAGCGAGCACTTCGTTGGTGAGCAGCTTGATCGATGCTGCGCGCTCTGGAGAACGGGTGACATCGCGGATATAGATCGCCAGAATCCGGTTCGGAAACTCACTTACGATCTGCCGGTAAATCTCCGGATCGTGCTGGCCGCTGTCGCCGACCAGGATGAACGGAAGCTTGGGATAGAGACCAAGGAGATCGCGAATCAGCTTGCCCTTATGCTCAAAATGGCGGGACGCCGACAACGCTCCGAGGTTGATGTCCCAGTCCCGCAGCAACAGTGGGCCCTTCGGTATGTGCTGGAGGTCCATGAACTCCGAGATCACATCGTAGATATTCCACGGACTGCTCGACACATAGAAGATCGGATTCTGCTCGCGGCCGTCTGCTCCGTCGCGAAGTGCTCGATAAAAAGCGGCAACTCCGGGAAATGGAAGTCGCGTACGCGCATTGCCGAGCATTACCGTTCGTGCCGCCTGAATGAAGCTCGAGACGCGCGACTGAATCACGGTGTCGTCGATGTCGCTGATCACACCGAACTTCGTGGTCGAAGAAAGGAGCTGCACCTCGCCATCTCCCTTCACGGTGGTGCCATCAATTGGAACAGGCGATGTAATAGCGACCGAGTAATTCCCCCACTCGCCGGAGTCAACCGACTCGGAGGCGTCGATCCATCCGCCGAAGAAACCCTCGTCGTCGCATTTCATTTTCACGACCGTGTCGCCACATGTCACTTCGACATCAGCAAGGCCGAGTGGATCGCTGTCTGCGCGTCGATAAGTGTTGAGGAGGTTGAGAAGGGTCGAATCACCGTCGGTGCTCGCTCCGATGTTTCGCTTCTCGATCACCCGGCCGTACACCCAGGTCCGGGTCGCGCCACCAAAACCTCGGTAGCAGAGGACTTCGTGCGCGTCATCGTCCAGGGAGGATTTGACTGCGCGTACGGCTGAGCCAGCCGACCTGCCAGCTCTCTTCAATAGATAGGTTAGCTCTTCGGACCAGTCTGTCATGCTAGTGACCTACGCGGGTTGCGTGCCGAATGGGGCGATGAAAGGCAGCGGGTCGATTTCCTTCGGTTGTGGGATTAGTGTCAGATTTTCCCGCAAGGATGCTGGATTATCGGCAGATTTCTCCTTCCCCCACACGGACCGGTCATGAAGCGCATACTCGGCATTTCTGTCTTTCTCTTCGCAGCTCCGCTCGCGGCGCAATCGAGCGCCTCCGGCGCGGTCGCCGTCGCCTCTTCCGTCTGGTCGTCGACGATCGACTACATCATCAAATCGGCTGAGCAAATGCCGGAGGAGAGCTATTCCTTCAAGCCGACTCCGGAAGTTCGCTCGTTTGGACAGCTCATCGGCCACGTTGCCGGAGCGCAGTACGCCTACTGCTCGGCCGCACTGGGCAGCAAGCCAGCGAGTGAAGGCGACCTCGAGAAGACCAAGACTTCAAAGGCCGATCTGGTCGCTGCGATCAAGGCGTCCACGGAATACTGCAAACGCGCATACAAGCAGTCGGATGCCTCGGCACGAGCAATGACGAAGGTCTTCGGCGAAGATCGGTCCCGTTTGTACGCGCTGGTTGGAAACGCGAGCCATGACGCCGAACACTATGGGAACATCGTCACGTATCTGCGGATGAATAAGATGGTGCCGCCGTCGAGCCAGCCGGCGCCAGCGGCCCAGTAGAAAAACCTCGGTACATACCCTATCGGCCACGGGGGGAGGGGGTACTTTATCGAGGTTAGTGAACACACTGCCATTCACACAGGAGGGCTCCCCACATGCACGAATCACTAAACGCACCAACCGCCCGCAGAGGGTTCCTCGGACGCATTGCTGCTTTCGCCGCCGGCCTGACGATTGCGGCTCCAGCAGGTCTTGCCGCCGAAACGGCGTCGAATAACTCGTCTGCTGATCCGGCACTCGAAGCGTGGTTCGGAAGAATCAAGGGAAAGCATCGCATGGTGTTCGACGCTCCCGAGCCGAATAACGGCATGCCCGCGATCTGGCCTCGAGTGTATCTGAATTCGATGGCAGCGACGTATCCGGGTGAGACCACGGCGGTCGTCATTCTCCGGCACGCGGGACTCGGTCTCGCGCTGGGCGATCCAATCTGGGCCAAGTACCATCTCGGCGAAGTCTTCAATATTAAAGACGGCGAAGCGCCTGCGATGAGGAACATCTATGCGACCATTACGGGCCTTCCCATTCCGGGACTGGGAATCGCCGAGCTGCTTAAGTCGGGCGTTCTTGTTGGTGCATGCGATGTCGCACTCACGGTCTACAGCGCCGGCGCAGCGCAGAAGATGAGCATGGATCCGGCAGCGGTGAAGAAGGAATGGATCGCCGGTCTGTTGCCCGGAGTTCAGGTTGTCCCGTCGGGCGTGCTTGGTGTCGCACACTCGCAGGAGTTGGGCTGCAATTATTGTTTCGCGGGCTAGAGAGAGCTGAGGTAACCAAGGGGGGACGGACTTGAAGATTCTCCTGTTCCGTTTCCCCTTAATCTTTCTCAGCTTCCTCATTTAACTCAGCGATCTCAGCGGAGGCAGTTTCGGGTTCTCCCGAAACTGCTTAACAGTTTTTACCGCTGAGTGCGCTGAAAATGACAAACGGCCGCTGAGAATAAATGAGAAAACAGGCATATATTTGAAACAACAGAAGGGCAGTCGTTGACGATCCAAAGAGAAATTGCGAGTGCCGCCGTTCTTGTGTGCCTGCGCGAAAATCTGCAACTGCCTGAAGGTAGCTCCTCCTGCCTTTTGAGGCCTGCGACGAGTTGTACGGGTTTGGTGACTCTATTGACACGCGCGGCTGACGACTATTTATTCGTTCCTAGGTGCAGATTTTTCTGCATTAACCAACGGAGCGATCGTGAACAAACCGCAGCTACTCGACATCAGTCGCCGGGAACGCGAAATCCTCGAGCTCATCTACCGACTCGGACCTTCCACGGTCAGTGAAGTCCAGGACGAGCTAGGCGACAAGTCCAACTACTCGGCCGTTCGCGGAGTGCTCTCAACACTCGAGAAGAAGAATCATCTCCGGGTCGAGCGCGACGGACTCCGATACGTCTATCACCCCACCGTCGCCCGAGAAGCAGCAAGGACCAAAGTGCTCGATCACGTAATCGAGACTTTCTTTGGAGGCTCGATCACTCTCGCCGTATCCGCGATGCTGGACGAGCGCAGTGGTAAGCTCTCGAGCAAGGAGCGACGCGAATTACAGGCAATGCTGCGGAACGCAAAGGAGGACGGACGATGAACGCGCTGGCTGTCGCGACTCTCGCAGTTCGCATCACACTCATTCTCGGTTCGATCGGTGTCGTCAACTCTGTGCGCCGCAAGTCGAGCGCAGGGAGCCGTCACTGGCTGTGGATGCTGGCTCTCGTCGGTGTCTCGGTCCTTCCATTGGCTGCGCGAATCACTCCACCTCTGCGAGTGGTACCTTGGAAGAGCGCCGAGGCATCG
>JBDUEH010000086.1:0-7910 GCA_040002555.1 Gemmatimonadales bacterium
TGTTCTAAGGCGGGCCCGCGGATCATCAGCGGTGATCTCGCCAACATGCGCGACGTACAGCGACCGATAGTCCGTCAGATACAGATGCACCTCGCTCTCAGCCGCAGCATCCTCGGCCCCGAGGTCTTCTTCAATGACCAGGATGTCATTGATGTGCGGGTCTGTGCTCAGCCTGCGTTCCGACCGAGTCTTCCCCCACCATACGTAGACGTCGTCTTCGGTCTCATCGCCGTTTGCGAACGGCGCGCGCGGTCGCGAAGCAGGAGAATGTGGGACTCCATGACGTCGGTGCCGTAGGCGGGGTTCCACACGCCGACGAGGTGTCGCGATCTGGAAGCGAGTCCATGTTCGGTCGCTGAAGCCATCAGTGAAGAGCCCGTTCCAGGTTTCTCGAGCTCGTCAGGTAACGAACGGCCTCCGTCCAGTCGTAGCGCCGGCGCTGAACGGCCCGCAACGCGTTTGCACGATCTCCAATCTTTTCATAAAGCATAGCGGTCTCGAGGCTCGCAAAACCCATCCCGTATGATTGGACTCCGAGGGCCGCAAGACTATCGACGCGATCGATAAGAGGCTTGGGAGAAATACGGTGTTCGGCGATCGCCATTTCAGCCTGAATCATCGCAATACATAGCGACCCGTTCTGGGGATACACGTCCGGTTGCACCGCTGGCTTCAGCCTGCTAATGCGGTTGAGCGCAGTTCTCGCCGCAGCCACGTTGCGCGAAGCCTGCCAGAGGGCGAGCGCGCAGTTCTCGCCGAGGAACCGCATCGCAGACGCGTCGTCAGACGGTGGAACTGCGGATGAGTTCGCCAGTCGCGCTGCCACAGATCGAGCGGAAACGCTATCGGCTCCGCCGAATATAACGTCGGTCATACGCAGTGCGTCTACGCTCGGTACATCGGAGAAGAGGCCCAACACTATTTGCGACGCCTCCATCTTCCGCAAAGCACGATCGGCAAGATTCCAATTGCGATCGTTGATCGCACGGTCGTGAAGCCTCACTGCCACGTCGAATACCCAGAGCGGCGCTGCTTCCCTCCGCGCGAGCTCGTTGATCGCGTTCATTCCAAAGTCGAGATCGACGTTTTCCAGTTGGGAAGTGCCGGCAATTCTCCGAAGTGATGAGGCGGATATTTCCGGAAGGCGTGCATGGACCGCGCGGAGACCGGTGGAGTCTGCGAGGAACTGCGCCGCGCGCCATTCGACAAACGCGCGAGAGTCCGCGGCGGCACCGACCGCGGCATACAATCGGGCATAACGACGAACGGCTTCGGCGTTTTTCTCGATGACTGAGACCTCCACCATGTGCCCAATCGGCAACGCCGAACTGGAATCGAGTGCGATTGCCCGCTCGAATGCCTTTTTAGCGTCGGCCAGAGAATTTTGCCGTCCGATCCCTGCACCTGTATGAAAGAGCCGGTCGCCGAATTCGTACCATGCTGTTGATGACCCGGCAGCGAGATCCACTGCACGCTCCCAGTCATGAAATATCTCCGAGTCTGATCGACGGTGCGGAGGGTAACCGATCAGCGCGTGAAGGAGGGCTTCATCGCGAAGGCTCAACCTTCCGTGAATCTCGGAAACTTGAATCAGCCGCCGCCGTGCCGTCTCATACCCGCCAGCCCATGTCCAACCGCCGGCTTCACTGAGACCCAGTCCGGCCAGAGCGAAACTGCTGTCCGCGTCGAGCGCACTGACGAATTCATCCACCGCTGCCTGTTTCTGTCCAGACCGCCATAGTGAACGGCCACGCAGATACGACTTGAGCGCCGGGGTTGAACGGGACAGGATGTCCGGCATTCGCGCGTCGGGTTCGTTGCCTATCGCCGCCTGCACCTGCGCGGTAAAGTTTCCGATCGTCGTGTTCAGGCTGTCGAGCGCGCCTTGCGCAGATATTTCCCGACCGAACGACTGCGCGCTCACGCGCCCCACTTTCGCAGTGAGTACGACGGACTTGCCGGCGGAAACCACATCGCCGAGAAGCAGGTAGGCGGCGCCCAGTCGTCGTGCGATCTGTCTCGCCTGATCGTCACGGAGATCGCAGGGCTTTCCATTGGCTGCGCCGATTGTCGAATGCGGATCGATAGGACGCGGTCCTGCATCTCCCGGAAGACTTGCATCGATGAGATCGACCATGCCGTCTGAAAGGTCCTTGTTGGGGGCGTCGCCCTTCACGCAGAACGGAAAGATGGCAATCGTCTCGCCGCTGTGGGTGGCAGCTATTTTGCCAACCGTCAGGTTGCGCCAGACGACAGCGCCGATCGATGTGGCAATTAACAGAACAGACCCTGCAACTACCCACATGCGGAGTTTCCTTGAACCGCGTGGCACTCCCTGCAACGGAACAAAAGGCTTTGATTCTCCTACTGCTGGGTTATCAAGGTCAGGCGCCAGTGATAGAGATCGCGCTTGCTCCTCACTAGAGACAAGCTCCGGTGCCCGGTTTTCTTCCACTGTGTCGCAATCCGCAAGTGCGCTGGCAACTCTGGGATCTGGTGTGCCTTCAAGATCCCCGGTGACCAGTCTTTCATAAATCAGGACGTGCCTTCGTGCTAACTCGAAATTTCCCGTCTCGCAGAACGCGCGAACGAGCGACTCTGCTGCAGCGGCATCATACGGCAAGAGCTCGGCGCGAGCCTTTGCTCGGGCAAGCATCTTCTCCAGGTCCCCGCGGGTACGCGCATCGTCGAAGCTGGCACGCAATGCCTTGCTGAATGTGTCCTCGATCGAGTTGCGTTTGTGCTCGATCCATCTTTCGAATGGAGCGTTCGACCGAAACCTTATTCCTTCAAGGAAAGGTCCGGTGTATAGGGAAATGACGTTTTCATGAAGCCCTTCTCGCGCCGCTTGTTCGAGCTCGAGAAAGTCGGCACTACAGATTGCCGAGTTGAAGTGGAGGATATCTGAACCGTCGACAAGCGTTTCCGGAGCGGTTGCACGCCTGAGGCCGAACAGAGCCTGATTGAGCGCGTTACGACTGCGCTCTGAGTCACTTTCCGGCCAGAACAGCTCCGCGATCTTGTCGCGCGAAACCCCTGAGGCACCGGCCGCCGCCACTACTATGGATACGCCGAGCCGGTTGCGCTGGAGACGTGATGCGATCTCATCCGGCGGGTCGGCAATGAGCGACAGACCACCCAACGTCTTGAGCCGGTACGAGGTCATAAGCCTCAGAGAGATGGGACGTCTGGGAGAAAGCGCGTCGCCTAATCTGCATGGTCCGAGGATAGAAGGTAAGCAATTGTTTGCGTGGCGAGCTTGCGCAGACATGAGCGAAAAGCCAGTGGACGCCGGCAATCATGATTGCCGGCGCCCACAAACCCCCCTCATGTTTTAAGGCAGTGCCGTTTTATTTGAACGTAAACAGCGCGAAATGAGTCGTTCCATCAGCCAGCAGAAACACCAGCTTTTGGCACGTACTCGAGTATGTCTTATCCGTCCGCCAGCCAAATGCGTAGGTTCCCGCGCTGGCATCATAGGTGATTGACCCTGTTGCCTGCGACGCAGTTCCAAGGATTGCGCCTGTAGTGCACGAGACCTGTACGGTTGTGGGCGAGTTGGGCGCAAGAACCGACGTTCCACGGTTGCCGCCGAGGGAAAATTTCACAACGACAGTAGCGCCACCTTTGGCCGAGTTGAACGAAGGCGAGCCCACGGTTGGTTTCTCGAACCCGCCGAACGGCCAGATCACCACGACCGACGCAGTTATCTGAGGTGCTGCCAGGTAAGAAGGATCGCCAGCCTGATTAGCTGCGATCACGCAGGTTCCGATTGACAGATAACTCACGGACGTGCCGTCGACAGAGCATACAGTTGGCGCGAGTGAAGTGAATACTACGGGATTGGAGGATCCACCACTCGACGCGTTGAGGGTTGCACCTGTGCCGATCAATGCTGGCGTTGTAGGAGCCGGCGAAAAGCTGACCGATTGTGTTCTTTTTTCGATCGCGATGGATTGGGTTTGCTGCGTTGCGGCGAGATATCCGGCGTTTCCGGCCTGATCTGCGGCGATTGTGCAAGTTCCTGCACCGGTGAATGTCACCGTGCTGCCCGAATTGCTTCCTGACAAGGTGCAAACACTGCTAGGCGTGCCCGCTGAGAGAGACAATGTGACGTCGAGCGCCGAGCTCGCGGTGGCGGTTACGATGTAGGTCGCAGCAACGTAGGCCGGATTCGGTGAAGTGGACGTAAAGCTGATCGATTGCGCGACTTGCGGGGGTGGTGCCAAGGCGCCGAGGTTCAAGTCATCTGGGACGGATCCATAGCCCTCATAGCCCCAACACCGGACTGACCCGTCATTAAGCAATGCACAGGTATTGAGTGCGCCCGATGCGATCTGTCTGACCTGCGGCAAGTCTGCCGGTACGACCGACATGCCGAACGCGGCGATCCCACCCCAACACTCTACGGTGCCATTGGATTTCAACGCGCAGGCGTGCAAATCGCCAACGCTGACCTGAATCGCAGTCGTAAGATCGGCGGGCGTATCATCGACACCGAAAGAGTTATCTCCCCAACATCTTACGGTTCCAGTGGATTTCAGTCCGCAGCTGTTGTAAGTGCCGGTGGATACCTGTACGACTGGACCAAGGTCAGCCGGGGGCGTGACCTGACCATAGTCAGCGCCCCAACAGGTTACTGATCCGTCCGCCTTCAAGGCACACACGCTTGAGCCACCGGCGTCGATCTGAATTACTGAGTTCAAATCGGCTGGCTTTTGGAAGTACCCAAAGCCGAAACACTGCACTGTGCCATCGGTCATGAGCACGCATGTCCTTCCTGCTCCGACAACAACGCTGGCAACACCCGTGATTCCAGCTGGCGCAAATGCGTCCCACCCAGGGGCAGGATATTGTTCGCCCCAACAGACTACTCCGCCGGCAGCCGTGAGGGCGCATCCATGGTAAGAACCCATACTTACCTGCACAAATGGACCACCAGAAGTGGGCGCACTCAACTGGTTGTGATCATTCAGTCCCCAGCAGGTGATCGACCCCGACGACGCCAATCCGCAATTGGTCAGAGCATCATGCCCACCTAGCATTGGCATAGGCGAGAGGGGAGTGGATGGAGTCGTTAGTCCTTGGCGAGGAGCCAGGGGACTCCTGCTGGCCGGCGGCGCCGCTATCTCCGTACAGGCATTGAGGATAGCAGCAATCCCCAGTAAGGGAATAATTCTTCTGGTCAGATCCACGCGCATTTGGACAAGCTCCGCTCGGATGGGCTTCGCGTTCACTTGCAGGCCAGAATTGGTCATCAAGATTAACGAAAGAGTTTTGGCATCTTATCCCAGTTGCGTTATCAGCCCCTTAATTCTCTCTTATCTTGACGGTGAGCCCGCCTTTTCTTTCCATCAGAAGCCGCCAGAACCAATTCCTTAGCAGTACGATGATCCTCTCGAAGCGCGAGAATTTTCCGAGCGGTCTCCGTCGCCTCTCCGCTCACCTCGGCAACACCGCGAAGAAAGAACTCCAACCACCCTTCCCAATCACCCTCGTCACGTATTCGCTGCAGGCGCTCATAATATTCCTGGCGATTGCGCTTCAAGAAATGAGAGAGGTAAAGCACCGGCTTCTGAAGAATGTCACGCTCCGCCAGAAGGAATGTTATGAGCAGACGTCCAACCCGCCCGTTGCCATCGAGAAAAGGGTGAATGGTTTCAAACTGGGCGTGTGCAAGGCCGATCTGCAGGAGAAACGGCATGCTCGACTCGGCGTGAATGAAATTCTCGAGACTGCCAAGCGCAGTTGCAATCTCTTCAGAACAGCTTCCTTACGGACGTACATCAGAACAAAGAGTCCCGGATTCGGAAGTGTGTGAATCGACCCATCCAGCCGGCCGAGTGCGAGCGTTGCATCCGAAAGCAGAACCTGGAGCTTTCCGGAAATCCTGATTGGAGGGCGCGGCGGAAGCGGGGCGGGTATGAATGCCTCATATCCCGCTGGTTGCTTCACATAACGGCCTGCTCGTCCGTATTCCTGGTTTCGGCTGCCTTGAGTGAGCCGGCGCACTCGCTGAGACCGGATAAGAAATCCTTCCGGCCTCCGGTTAACCCAGCGGTCGGCCCCCGGCTGTGACGGAACGTATGCTTTGAGCTTCAGGCTCCAGGCATTCCCTCCGTTTCGGCCGGCCGCCCATGGCCGGAATGCCGGCAGCTCGAGGGATCTTTTTCCTGGTTCGCCGGTTTACTGCGCCTGCCCGTGGGTGCTCCTGCGTAACTGCACCTCGCTTATAGTTTGGGATAGCTGCTAAGCCTAACTACGTTGATTCCATGATTAGCTTTAAGCACTAAGTCTAACTATGCAAAATTCCAAGTTAGGCCTTTGGGGGATTGCAGCGCTGTAACATATGATATGGAGCCTAAATGAGCGGAAAGAAGGAATCTCGTACATGGCAACACAATCCATCCATTGCCGCGCCAGTGTCGTACCGGAAAGCCTGCAAATACGAGATTTTCATCCCTGATCCGATCATGCCAGAGACCCTGTACATCGATTCCAGCACACGGGAAGCGATTTCAGAAGCAGAGCGTGCTGTCAGGGCTCTCAATTATGTGGCACAGCCAGCACTGAAGCCCCTCGCCCGTTTGCTCCTGCGCACAGAGTCAATCGCGTCCTCCAAGGTGGAAGGAATGCATATGAGCGTGCGCGCGCTCGCGAAGGCCGAAGCGCTAAAGGAGACCGGAGGCAGGAAAGTTGGGACGGAAGCCGCCGAGATATTGTCGAACATTGACGCGATGGAATTGGCGGTCGAAAAGGCGGCTACTGCCGAAACACTGTCCGTTAACGAGATAGAGGCGATCCATCGACTCCTGATGGAGAAGACCTGGAACTCGCACATTGCAGGTCGAATTCGCACGGAGCAGAACTGGATTGGCGGAAACGACTTCAATCCATGCGGAGCCGATTACGTGCCGCCGCCGCCCGAATACGTTCGGCTTTTGCTCCAGGATCTTTGCAACACAATGAACAACGACATGCTCCAACCGATCATTCAGGCAGCGCTGGTGCACGCTCAATTCGAGACCATACATCCATTTGACGACGGCAATGGGCGAACAGGGAGGGCACTCATCCAGGTTGTGCTGCGGAAACGAGAACTGGCAGTTTCGTATGTACCTCCGATAAGTGTGATCCTTGCCCGATCGAAGGATCGTTATATCAGCGGCCTTGCCAACTTTCGTGAACCAGGCGGCGAAGTGACCTGGATAAAACAATTTGCAGAAGCTACAACGACTGCGGCGAACCTTGCTCGATCGTACCTATACGCGATTCAGGCACTAGTAGATGACTGGCGGAACAAATTGCGGACCGGACCAAACCCTCGCGCCGATTCCGTCGCGTGGAAAATCATCGAGGTGCTGCCGGCGCATCCAATGATCAGCGGACCGGTCGCGGAAGTAGCTGCTGGAGGTTCAAGACCGTCGGTGAATATTGCGATTGAGCTGCTCGTCAATGCGGGAGTTCTAATTCCGCTCACACAGGGAGCAAGAAACCGCACATGGGAGGCATCCGGTCTGCTTGATATTCTCGGTCGGCTCGAGGCAGGTGAGATTCCGGAGGCGTTGTAAGTACAGCGATCAGCTCGATGGTTGCTATTAAAGCCAGACCGACCTAACCGGCCGCCGCATCACTATGTAAGCCCGGAAAAAATCCTTCCGGCTGCCGGCAAGCCGGCATTCGGCCCCCGGCCGTGACGGAACTGATGCTGTGAGCTCCGGGCTTCAGGCATTTCTTCCGTTTCGGCTGGCCGCCGGCAGCCGGCCCGCCATCAGCCGGAAGGATATTTTCCGTCTCTATCCGTTCAAGCAAACATCCCCTTCAACCGCCTCACGATCTCAGCTCGCAGTTCCGCCGGCTCGATCACTTCAGCATCCGCCCCATACTGGAGTACATGCCTCACCCCCCAG
>JBDUEH010000087.1:0-7909 GCA_040002555.1 Gemmatimonadales bacterium
GCAAACTCCGAGAGTGGGACGGGAGATGTGAAGTACCATCTCGGGTTCACGGGAAAGCGAAAGGTCGGCGAGAATGAAGTCACCGTCTCTCTCATCCCGAATCCGAGTCATCTCGAAGTCGCGAATCCTGTGCTTCAGGGCGTCGTGCGAGCGCGCCAGACCCTGCTCTCCGACGGGAAGACGACACGCGACGAAAATTCCGCCGTGCCTGTGTGCATTCACGGTGACGCCGCGTTTCCTGGTGAAGGCATTGTGCCGGAAACGTTCAACCTGTCACGCCTGCGCGGTTATCGGGTTGGTGGCACGCTCCACATCATCGCGAACAATCAGGTCGGTTTCACGACCGATCCGATCGACGCCAGATCGACGCACTATGCGAGTGATCTCGCGAAGGGCTTCGAGGTGCCGATTGTTCACGTTGACGCTGAGGACGCGAACACCTGCATTCGCGTCATGCAGCTCGGCGTCGAGTACCGCGCGAAATACGCCAAGGATTTTCTCGTCGATCTCGTCGGCTATAGACGCCACGGGCACAATGAAACCGACGAGCCGGCGTTCACGCAGCCGGCTATGTATGCACAGATCAAAATTCATCGTTCGCCGCGCGAGGTGTGGGGACAGCGACTGGTTGAGGAAGGGCTTGTAACTGCGGAAGAAGTGAAGGCTCTCGATGTGGAGATTGGTTCGTTCCTGGAACAGATTCAAAGCGGTGCTTCCGCCAGCGATGGTGAGCACGCGACGCCCGGCCAGATCGTTTCCCCATCCGATGGGTCTAGCGCAGAAGGAACCACGAATCCGTTGCCGAGTGGCGAGCAGCTTGTCGCGCTGAACGAGCAGCTTCTGGCGTGGCCGCAGACCTTCAAGCCGAATTCGAAGCTTGCGAAGACTCTTCAACGTCGTCGCGACGCGATGGGCAAGTCAGGCGGCATTGATTGGGGACACGCAGAGGCTCTCGCGTTTGCGTCGCTGCTCGTCGAGGGTCAGGCAATTCGCATGACCGGCCAGGACGTGGAGCGCGGAACGTTCTCTCACCGGCAGGCGGTGCTACATGACGCCGAGACGGGCCAGACATACACGCCGCTCGAGCATCTGCCTGAGGCTAAGGCCAAGTTCGAGATTTACAACAGCCCGTTGTCAGAGACTGCGGTGCTCGGATTCGAGTATGGCTATAGCACGGCGACGCGTCAGGCACTGGTTCTATGGGAGGCACAGTTCGGCGACTTCGTGAACGTTGCGCAGCCGATCATAGACCAGTTCATCGTGTCAGATCACGCGAAGTGGGGGCAGGATTCTGGGGTGACGCTTCTGCTTCCTCATGGTTACGAGGGACAGGGACCGGAGCACTCGAGTGCGCGCCTGGAGAGATTTCTTCAGTCGGCGGCTGAGTCGAACATGTACGTCGCGTATCCATCGACGCCCGCGCAGTACTATCACATTCTGCGACGACAGGCGCTGCGTGGAAAGCGTCGACCGTTGATTCTGATGCAGCCGAAGAGCCTGCTTCGCATGTCCGAAGCAGCGTCGAAGTTGAGCGATCTTACCGATGCGTCGTTCATGCCGGTGATCGATGATGCCGCAGTGGCGGAGTCACGTGACAGTGTGAAGCGTCTCGTGTTTTGCACGGGCAAGATCTATTACGATCTCGTTGCTCGTCGTGCGCCGCACGTCGCGCTCGTACGAGTGGAGGAGTTGTATCCGTGGCCGAATGCGAACGTCGAGAAGATCGTCGACCTGTATCCGTCGGTTGAGGAAGTAGTGTGGGCTCAGGAGGAGCCGAAGAATATGGGTGCGTGGACGTATGTCGCGCCGCGTCTTCGTGTGTCCACCGGCAATTCGCTGATTGTCCGTTATGCGGGTCGTCCCGAGCGTGCGAGTCCGGCGGAGGGTTACGTGTCGGCGCACAAGGCGGAGCAGGAGCGAATCATTTCGGAGGTCGTCGCTCCGATGGAGACCGCTCCGGGTTTGAGGCGCCGGAGTGCGGTGGCCGGTTAGCAGTTCGTAGTTCTCTCCAACCAAAGAAGGTCATGAAGCGAGGAGTAATTGCTTTTGTGGCGTTGATGTCGGTTATAGCGCCGCGTTTTCTGCATGGTCAGGATCGCGGCGCTTCTGTGCCGAGGCGTGTTCTGGTGATTGCTGCGCATCCTGATGATGAAGACACGCAGCTCATCACGTGGTTGTCACGGGGTGGGCGCGCGGCCACTGCCTATCTCTCGCTCACACGTGGCGATGGTGGCCAGAATCTCATCGGCAATGAGCTTGGCGAGCAGCTTGGTGTAATTCGAACCGAGGAGTTATTGGCGGCGAGGCGCGTAGACGGCGCACATCAGTTCTTCGCCCGCGCTTACGATTTCGGATTTTCCAAAACCGCCGACGAAACATTCGCACACTGGCCGAAGGATTCTGTCCTCGGCGACGTGGTGACAGTGATTCGTTCGTGGAGGCCGCAGGTGATCGTCGCAGTGTTTTCTGGCACGCCCAAAGATGGCCACGGTCAGCACCAGGTATCTGCGATACTCGCAAAGGAAGCGTACGAAAGCGCGGCGGCGGATACGGTGCGGTTTCCGGTGAGCAAGTTTGGCGCGGCGTGGACGCCGCTGAAGTTCTATCGCTTCGCGGGGTTCAACCTGGCCGAGCCAACGCTGAGAATAAATGTTGGCGAATACAATTCGAAGCTTGGAAAGTCATACGCCGAGATTGCTGCAGAGAGCAGATCTCAGCACAAGTCGCAGGGTTTTGGATCTCTTCAGAGAAAGGGTCCGATCTGGGATCAGCTGAGACGAGAATCGAGCCGGGTAAACGCGAGTACTCCAGCAGCCTCCGAGACATCGATCTTCGATGGAATTCCGGAGCCAGTGAAGCCGGACCCAACATCGGTGTCTGACATTTCCCAGCGGGTCAAAGACATATCTCTCGATGCTGTTGCCGACAGGCAGTATGTAGCTCTTGGAGACAGTGCCAGAGTAACGGCGACGCTGTACAATCGCAGTAGGGAACCCGTCGAGATGCTGCGGATCAATCAGCCGAATGTCACACTGTCGCCAGAGCAGCTGGCTTCTGTGCGCATTCCTCCTGACAGCAGCTATCGATGGGCATTCTACGTCTATGGCGGCGCGATTACTCAGCCATGGTGGCTCGTGACGCCGAGACACGGCGACCTGTTTACGCCTAAACTCCCGCTATTCAAAGACACCACACGCTGGGACCTCACTCCGGAAGACGAACGCGAAAAGCACAATTGGATAACGGTGCTCGTTGGTGGTGACCAAGCTGCGATAGTTCGCACGCCGATCGTCTATCACTACGCCGACCCTGTACGTGGTGATATTCAGCGTCCGCTCGCAGTCGCGCCCGCGTTGAGCGTCACGCTCGATCGTGCTGTCGAGCTGGCGAGAGCAAATACCCTGATGGATCGTTACTTCAACGTAAAGCTCAAATCAGCGGTGATGTCGAGAAAGCCGGTTACGGTGACCTTGAATCTGCCGGCTGGACTGTCAGGAGATTCTGCGTCGCGGACAATCACACTCGATTCAGCAGGCTCAAGAACCGTGACTTTTCGGGTCCGCGGAAAGCTGTCGTCCGGGACACACGCGCTGAGCGCCGTTGGAACAATGGACGGAACGACCTACTCGAATGGCTACATTCCAATCGAGTACGAGCACATAACGCCGGAGCGCATCTATCGCCCGTCAACGGTAACCATCAGCGCGATCGACGCGGTGGTTCCTGCAAGTCTCAAAGTCGCATACATCCCGGGTGTTGGCGATAACGTCGAGCCGACTCTGGTGCAGCTCGGCATTCCGGTTACGACGGTTCAGCCGTCGGAAATTCCGACTGTCGATCTCTCGAGGTTCAGCACGGTTGTGGTGGGCCCACGCGCCTATCAAGCGAGCAGGGAGTTAATAGACAACAATCCGTATTTGCTGGCCTACGCGAAGAACGGCGGAACGCTCGTCGTTCAATACGGACAGTACGAAATGACGGGCTCTGGAATGATGCCCTATCCGGTAACGTTGTCCCGTCCAGCCGATCGCATCACAGAGGAAGTTGCGCCTCTCACGATCCTCGATGCCGCGTCGCCGGCGTTTAATTACCCGAACAAGATTACTCTGGCGGATTTTGACGGTTGGGTTCAGGAACGCAGTCTCTACATGCCGCACACGTTCGACTCGCACTACCACGCACTGATCTCCGGCAACGATCCTGGCGCGCCCAGTAACAGCGGAATGATTCTCGTTACACCTTACGGAAAGGGTCTGTACGTCTATACGACGCTCGCATTCTTCAGACAACTTCCTGCGGGCGTCCCCGGCGGCACCAGACTCTTTGTGAATCTCCTTTCGATGAAGGCACCAGGCAGATGAAACGTGCACTCGTACTGACTCTCGCCGTATCATCGCTGTTCGCCTGCTCGAGCGACAAGCGCACGGTCCTTACAGTTTACTCCCCGCACGGCCCGGAGCTCCTCGGCTCGCTTGAAAAGAGTTTTGAAAAGGCGCACCCCGACATCGACGTTCAGTGGGTCGATATGGGGTCGCAGGAAGTTCTCGATCGCATCAGAGCTGAGAAGGACAATCCGCAGGCGGATGTTTGGTTCGGGGCACCTGCCGAGGCGTTCGATCGCGCGACGAAAGAAAATCTTCTCGAGCCATATATCCCGACGTGGTCAAACGCGGTCGCAGTAGAAGGGCGCGACGCCGGCGATCACTGGTATGGCACATATCTCACCCCTGAAGTAATCGCGTACAACACGGACGTCGTGAAGCGCGAAGACGCTCCGAAAGACTGGGACGAAGTACTCAATCCAAAATGGAAGGGGAAAGTTCTGATCCGCGATCCAATCGCTTCCGGAACGATGCGTGCGATTTTTGGAGCCATTGTCGCACGGTCGATGACCAAGACTGGATCTCCAGAGGGAGGTTACGAGTGGTTGCGGAAGCTCGACGCGAACACGCGTGAGTACGTTTTGAACCCGACGATCCTCTACCAGAAGCTGGGTCGTCAGGAAGGCGTGATCACGTTGTGGGACATGCCCGACATCGCGACGCTGCAACAACGCTTCAAGATTCCTGTTGACTACATCATTCCGTCGAGTGGAACTCCGCTGCTTGTGGACGGAATCGCCATCGTGAAAGGTACGAAACACCCGCAGGAGGCGAAGATGTATTACGAGTTCGTGACGACGCCCGATGCGATGAAGGACGCGGCAATCAATCACTTGCGAATTCCGGCTCGCACTGACATCCCGCAGGATTCTCTCCCACAGTGGATCCGCGACGCGAACTCGAAGATCAAGCCGATGGCCGTCGACCGGAAAATGATGGCCGATCACCTGAACGAGTGGATGAAATACTGGGACGCGAGTATCAGAAATAGCAGGCGAGGCAAGTGAGCCCTGGCTCACTCGAGCTCAAGGGCGTTACCCGGCGGTTCGGCGATCACGTCGCCGTCAACGACATCTCGTTCGAAGTCCCATCCGGCGAGCTGGTAGCACTCATCGGAGCCTCTGGCTCCGGAAAGACAACGACTCTTCGAATCACTGCCGGCTACGAAATGGCTGACAGTGGAACCGTGATGTTCGACGGACGCGATATCACGAGTCTTCCCCCGCAAAAGCGCGGCTTTGGAATGGTGTTCCAGCATTACGCGCTTTTTCCGCATATGACGGTCGAGCAGAACGTCGGGTTCGGGCTCGAGGCGCGAGGTGTCAGCAAGCAGATGCGACTCGACAAGGCGCGTGCCGCGCTCGATGCCGTCGGACTTCAGAGTGCCGGCCCTCGATCGATTCAATCGTTGTCGGGCGGAGAGCAACAGCGAGTTGCGCTTGCGCGCGCGCTCGTCATCGAACCCAAAGCGCTTCTGATGGACGAGCCGTTGTCGAATCTCGACCCGACTCTGAGACAATCGACTCGCGATGAGCTGCGGTCAATGCTTCACCGCGTTGGAGTTCCTGCGCTGTTCGTCACTCACGACCAGGAAGATGCTTTCGCGGTTGCAGATAGAATCGCATTGATTCGCAGTGGCATTCTTCTTCAAATTGGAACGCCTGAGGATTTGTACGATCGTCCGGCATCGCTTGGAGTCGCCAGCTTCATCGGCAGGGCGACAATACTGCCAGCGGAAGACCTTGGCGATCGGGTTGCAGTCACGATTGGCGGACAACGGAGAGAGTTCAGCTCGAGCAAACCGAACGGGCACGTCGGCAAGTTCAACTCTCCGCGCGTTGTTCTGAGACCGGACGCACTCGAGATCGCGAAGGACGGTGACGACTCTGCCTGGCGTGGTGAGGTGATCAATCGGCGCTTCACTGGTGGCAGCGCCGTCTATCGGGTGAAAATGACGGACGGAATAGTTCTGGAAGTTGAGTCTGGTGTGATGGGGCTTCGTGAAGGTGACATTACGGGAGTGCGAGTTGCTCGGGAACCGCTTCCATTGGTAGCCGAGGAGTAGCTCTCCTTTATGAAGCAAGGCGACACTCGACGGAGTCTTCTCCTGGCACTACCGGTCTTCGCACTTCTCGTGTGGACCGTCGCATATCCAAACGTCGCAGTAATTGCCGGCAGCTTTGAGGACGGACTTGGCCATTGGCGCGAGTTCATCGCCAGCCCCGCAGACAGAGAAGCACTGTGGACAAGCATCGTCATATCACTGGCCTCGGTCGTCGCTTCGCTCGCGATTGGAGTTCCCCTGGCGTTTCTGCTCAGCCGATTCGAGTTTCCCGGGCGCAGAATCCTTCGCGGTGTCGCAACGCTACCGGCGGCACTCCCTCCGTTGGTCGGAGTCATCTCGTTTCTTTTTTTGTACAGTGAAAGCGGAGTCGTAACACGAGCGATTCAACATATTTTTGGCATGGCCGAAGCGCCGTGGCGCCTGCAGGGTGTTTCGGCGATCATCTTCGTCCACGCATACACGATGTACGTGTATGTCTTTCTGTTCGTCTCGGCCGGACTCGAGCGATTCGACACCACGCTCGACGAGGCAGCGTCCGGATTGGGAGCGAACGCCTGGCAGCGGCTTCGCTACGTGACCTTGCCGTTGCTGACGCCAGCCCTGGCCGGATCGATGCTTCTCGTCTTCATGACGTCACTCGGTTCATTCTCCGCTCCGTACGTTTTCGGTGGTGGAATCCGCGTGCTGGCAACGCAGATCGTCGCCTCAAAGCTCAATGGGTCACTCGGACTCGCCTATGTCGAGACGACCGTTCTCGCGCTGAGTGCAGTTGCGGGACTTGCCTTGTTCCGCTGGCTGGAGAGCAAGCGCAAATACACGTCGTCAGGAAAAGGCTCAACTACACGACGGGTCATCAAGTCGCGCCGCGTGCAGGTCGTCGCTGCGCTGCTGGCAACGATCACGGTGATCGTGCTCGTGCTGCCGCACTTGATGATTATCCTCGTGTCTTTCGCAGTTGATGGAGCGTGGACGACACAGGTGATGCCTCCGGAGTACACGCTCGACAACTATCGGCGGCTATTCTCGGAAGCAGAATTGTGGCGGCCGATCGTCAACAGTTTGTCGATGGCGGTAATTGCAACGGCCGCCAACCTCATCGTTTGTTTTGTCGCCGCTTATCTGATTGTTCTCAGAAAGTTCAGCGGCCGACGAACGCTGGAAGTCCTGGTGGCGCTGCCGTGGGCGATTCCTGCCACTGCCATCGCACTCGGTCTCGCCGCGACATTCAATCGCAACGATTTGTTTAGCGCCCGGATTCTCATCGTCGGCACATTCTGGATCCTGCCACTCGCGTATTTCGTCCGTGGAATTCCTCTGGTATCGACGGCTATCGAGGGTTCGCTACGACAGCTTGATCCTGCCCTCGAAGACGCTGCGCGCGGACTTGGCGCATCGTGGTGGCTGACAATGAGGAAAGTCATTCTCCCCGCTGCGCGCCCGGGCCTTGTAGCCGGAGGTCTTC
>JBDUEH010000088.1:0-7908 GCA_040002555.1 Gemmatimonadales bacterium
GCTTCGTGCACTACAGCGCGATCTCCGGAAACGGATTCAAGTCTCTCGCCGAAGGCGACGCGGTGGAGTTCGACATCGTCGAAGGACAGAAGGGTCCAGCCGCCGAAAACGTCACGAAGAGCAGCTAGGCGCGGGTTGCGCCGGTTTAACGAAATGGGACGCCGAAAGGCGTCCCATTTTCATTTCAGCGGGGGACGTCCGCGCCGAGGTACGGGAGTGATCTCGACTGCTTGAGCCAGGCGCTCACCAAGCTCGCGGGTGACAGCCTCAATATCGATGGTCAGAAACGCGGACGGAAAGAGACCGATTCGAGACGGTGCGTCGTCGGCCGTGATCATCTGACCGAGACGCAGGGCATCGGTCAGCTGAAGTCCAAGACTGTTACCCAACTCAATGGCGATATAGAGGCTGAGGACGGATCGAGGCGCGAGTCTACGCCTGATCCCCTGCCCTTTCTGAACGACGCCAGCGACAGGAAATCTAGAAAGTGCGTTGTCGACCCACTTGGGTGTTACGCCAAGGGTAAGTGCAACGGTGGCAACGGTGTAGGATCGCATCGTTTAATATCCTAATATGTTAGGATATTAAATCCTAGAGAGAATTGAGCTCTGCGGCGCAACCTTTGGCCTGCTCCGCGGTATGCAGTCAGTCGAGGGCTTTGCCTCGACTAACTCAACATGTTTAGCAGGAGCACCAACTATGAATCGTTTGTCTTCAACCCTTATTGCCATTGCCGCAGTAGTTGGCGTGGCATCAACGGTGTCAGCTCAATCAACCAAACCCGTAAGTCTCGGGATCTCGGCCGGCGCGGCGATCCCGGTAAGCGACCTTGCCAACGATTACAGCACCGGTTACAACGGCACGGTTTCGCTTGGCTTCAATTCCTACGGATCACCGCTTGGCTTCCGAATCGACGGGATGTACAACAGTATGAGCGCAAGGAGCGGAGTGAACCTTCCGGACGTCAAGATCAGTTCTGCCAACGCGAACCTGGTCTATGCTCTTCCCGGAACCGGAATTCGCCCGTACCTGATCGGTGGAGCCGGCATCTACGGACTTAAAAGCGATTTCAACGGTTCGAGCACAATCACCAAGCTCGGACTGAACGGCGGAATCGGCGCCTCCTTCCCTCTCAGCGGCTTCAATACCTTCGTCGAAGCTCGCCTGCACCATGTGTTTTCTGACAACGTTGCGACGCAGTTCATTCCCGTAACGTTTGGCATCAGCTTTTAGAACGAAAAAAACGCCGGGACCAAACCCGGCGTTTTTTTCCTAGATTTAGTTAGATAGTAATCTAAGTAGAGCCAAGATCGACCTGGTTGCCTCTCGGAGTGTCACGCGATGGCCGGACCGCTGCGATCGCTGCTTCTATCTGAGCGCGCACTGCTTCAGGCCCAGTGCCCCCGGGAATGCCGCGTCGTCCAACTGACTGTCTTGCGTCAAGCCAATCTCCAACGTCCTCGCCAAACTGGGCGTGCGCAGCCGAGAAAACTTCGGGTGGCAATTCCGTCAACTCGCATCGTCGCTTTTCACCTTCACGGATCACGTTACCAACGGCTTCATGCGCATCTCTGAACGTCGAGCCCTTTCCAACGAGATAGTCAGCCAGATCGGTCGCCATCATCGTGCTGGAAAGCGCTGCCGCCATCCGCGCCCGATCGAACGTGATCTCGTCCAACGCTCCCGCGACCGCCGGCAACACAAGGAGCATCAGGTCGACTGCCCCGAAAAGCGCGCGCTTATCATCCTGCAGATCCTTGTTGTAGCCACTCGGCAATCCTTTCAGCGTTGCAAGCAGCGCCGTCAGGTCGCCCAGAGTACGCGCACCAGATGCACGAGCCAGCTCGAGCGCATCAGGATTTCGTTTTTGCGGCATCATGCTCGAACCGGTAGTAAAAGCTTCGCCAAACTTCGCGAAGCCAAACTCACTCGACCCGTAGAGGATCAAATCTTCTGAAAGGCGCGACAGGTGCGCGCCCAGCATCGCGACTGTAAAGAGCATCTCGGCGACAAAATCACGATCGCCGACAGCGTCGATGCTGTTTGAAGAAAGGGAAGTGAAGCCAAGACTCCCCTGAAGAAGAATGCGCGAGATGGGATATGCCGAACCAGCAATTGCTCCGGAGCCAAGTGGAAGGACCGCGGTAGTGCGAGCGACGTTTGCGATTCGTGCGCGATCCCGTTCCAGCGGCCAGAAATGCGACAACATCCAATGCGCGCCGGAGACCGGCTGCGCTCTTTGAAGATGTGTGTATGCCGGCATCAGATCTGACTCGAGGGACTTAGCCTGGTCGATCATAACCTGTTGCAAAGCGCGGACTCGTTTGTCGAGCTCTCCCGCAATTTCCATCGTCCAAAGTCGGGTCGCGGTTGCAACCTGATCATTGCGACTACGGCCAGTGTGAAGCTTTGAGGCAACGTCGCCGACCTCTTCATGCAGCATGCGATCGATCATCGTATGCACGTCTTCGTCCGCCGGTGCGGGCTGAGCTCCGTCGTTGAGCTTGTCGCCAACCCTCGTCAAACCCTGTTCGATGCTGGTGCTTTCTTCGAGGGTGAGAACGCCGGCATTCCACAATGCCATCGCCCATGCCTGTGAAAGCCGGACGTCGTGCGGCCACAGCCGATAATCGATCCCAATGGATCGATTGAGCGCTTCAAGTGCGGCCGCTGTGGGGACAGAAAATCGTCCGCCCCACAGCTTATGCGAGCGAGGCTCACCGGCCATCTACTTCAGTCCTGCCATGAGGCGGCGAGCACCGGCGCATCTTCCGCCGGCGTAACAGGTGCAACCGCCTTGGCTGCGAGCTCGCGATCGCGAATCGCGCGAACACGATCGGGAAGGGAATACAGCCGGATAAAACCTGCCGCATCGCTCTGCTCGTAGACATCGTCTTCGCCAAATGTGACGAAGCGCTCGTCGTAGAGGGCGTACTCGCTTGCCCTGCTGACGACGGAGACGTTGCCCTTGTACAGCTTGAGCGTGACGCCGCCAGTGACGCGCTCCTGAGTGACGTTCACGAAGGCGTCATAAGCCTCACGCTCGGTCGTCCACCACCGGCCCTCGTAGACAAGGTCCGCGTATCGTGGGGCGATCAGATCCTTCGCGGCGAGAGTGCGCCGGTCGAGGATCAGCTGTTCGAGCTCACTGTGCGCCGTGTAGAGAAGCGTTCCGCCAGGCGTCTCGTACACACCGCGGGATTTCATTCCCACGAGTCTGTCTTCGACGAGGTCGATTCGGCCAACGCCGTGCTTGCCGGCGATGACGTTGAGCGTCGTGAGAATTGCGACGGGGTCGAGGAAAACTCCGTTGACTGCAACCGGCGTTCCCTGATTGAAGCCGATCGTGACTTCCTCCGCTTTGTCGGGAGCATCTTCAGGAGAAGCCGTCAGCATGAACAAGTCCGCTGGCGGTGCCTGGCTCGGATCTTCGAGCACGCCACCTTCATGAGAGATATGCCAGATGTTGCGGTCGCGCGAATAGATCTTTTCTCGAGATGCAGTAACCGGGACATTGTGTTTTGCAGCGAAGTCGAGCGCGTCTTCACGACTCTTGATATCCCATTCTCTCCACGGCGCAATCACGGGAAGGTCAGGAGCGAACGCAGCATATGTCAGCTCAAAGCGAACCTGGTCGTTTCCCTTGCCAGTGCATCCGTGTGCCAGTGCGTCGGCTCCGACGCGGCGAGCAACTTCTACCTGGCGTCGCGCGATGAGAGGTCGGCCCATGGACGTGCCAAGGAGGTATTTTCGACCGTAAATGGCTCCGGCGCGGAGCGTCGGCCAGATGAAATCCTGAACGAACTCCTGACGAAGGTCTTCGACGTAACATTCGTCGGCGCCCGAGGCGATCGCTTTTGCGCGAACGCCTTCAAGCTCGTCGCCCTGCCCGATGTCACCGGCGACGCAAACGATGCGTGCACCGCCGTAGTGCTCCTTGAGCCACGGGACGATAATGGATGTATCCAGACCGCCGGAATAGGCGAGAGCGATTGTTTTGGTCATATGTCTCCTAAATAACTATTCATTCCTGTCGTATATTTAATCACTCACTACCTTAGCGTCAACATTTGGCGCCAGGACCCTCGCCCTCTCGCAAGAGGAGTGATAATGTGACCGCTGGAGGAACATGAATGGCAAATAAAAGAGAGCGCCAATCCGCGATTCTGGAAGTAGTGGCGTCGAGAGCGGTGAGCAGCCAGGAGGACCTGAGGAAACTGCTCCTGCATAGAGGATGGGACGTTACACAGGCAACGCTCTCACGGGATTTGAGAGAGCTGAGACTGGCGCGTGTTCCAACGCCCGAGGGTGCGCGCTACGCCGTCACCGATGGCACTATCGAGGAGAGCAGGGCAGCACTCGAGACACTTCTGCCTCAGCTCTTCCTGCGCGTAGATGGTGTGAGCGAGATGATAGTCCTCCGAACCGTACCGGGCGGCGCGCAGCCTATTGCCGCGGCGCTCGACGGCGAAGGATGGCCTGACATTCTCGGCACAATTGGCGGGGACGACACGATTCTGATCGTGTGCCGGTCAGGGCTCGCGAGAGACCGGGTAGTACGCCGGCTCAAGTCCCTCGCTGGAGAGCCGCACTAATGCCCCGAGCAGCCCTTATCCGCGATTGACGGAGCCAGCCTGCAATGTTATGCATTATTTATGCATAAATTTCCGGTCGGCGTCCTAGGCGCCAGCGGATACGCCGGCCGCGAGCTGGTCGGGCTCATCGAGGGACATCCGTCGATGGAGCTGGCGTTCGCCAGCGCGAACGGACAAAAGGGCCAATCCATGCGAGCGGGGAGGCGCGATGTCACCTTCATTGGAGCGGACGAAGCGCCGCTCGGGGACGCGGCGCTCGTGATGAGCGCACTTCCGCACGGAGCTTCGCTCGAGTGGGTAGAGAAGGCGAGAGCCACCGGTGCAAAGGTGGTGGACCTTTCGTCGGACCTTCGAATCGGCAACGGCAGGTCAGACGTGCCCTATGGTCTTACCGAGTTGAAGAGGGACCAAGTATCGGGAGCCGACCTTGTCGCTAACCCGGGGTGTTATCCAACGGCTATTCTGCTCGCACTGGCGCCGCTGGCGAAGCGCGGCCTGATCGCGGAAGCCTCAACGATATCGGTCAGCGCTGCGAGCGGAGTTACCGGGGCCGGGTTTACTCCGCGTCCTGATCTCCTGTTCGCCGAGATCAGCGAAGACTTTCGCGCCTATGGCGTTGGGAACGAGCATCGGCACCTGGCTGAAATGCGCGCCTTGCTGAAAGAGTTCGGAACTGAAAACGATCTGATTTTTACTCCACATCTTCTTCCAGTTGCGCGAGGAATCCTGGCGACGATCGTGGTGAGACTCGAGAACGAGATTGAATCGCCGCTCCGTCTCTGGCAGGAAGCTTATGAGAACGAGCCGTTCATCGAAGTGAGCGCGACAACTCCCGCGATCCGTGACGTCGTGAGGCGTAACACTGTGAAGATCTCGGCTGTGAAAGCAGAAAATACGCAGCATGCGACACTGATCATTACGTCGGCGATCGATAACCTGACAAAAGGCGCGGCTGGCCAGGCGATTCAGAACGCCAATCTCATGCTGGGCCTTGAAGAGACCGCAGGGCTTCCAGCCTGATGATCGTGGTGAAACTGGGCGGACGCGTTCAATCTGATCCGGGTCTCATTCCGGCTTTGGCCGCGTTGTGGGTGGCAATGCGCGGTCAACTTGCAATCGTTCATGGTGGTGGCGACGATGTGTCGGAAATGCAGAGACGACTGGGAAGAGAGCCGTCGTTCGTGAACGGCCGTCGAATCACTTCCCCTGAGGATGTGGATCTCGTCCGCATGGTGCTGTCCGGCACATCCAACAAGAGACTCGTTTCGGAACTGGTTGCAGCCGGAATTCCGGCAGTTGGAATCTCCGGCGAAGACGGCGGATTGATCGAAGCTGAGCCAATTGACCTCGAAGCGTTTGGTCATGCGGGAACACCAGTCGGCATTTGCACCAGGATCGTCGATACGCTGCTTGCGTCGAACTTCTTACCCGTAATTTCCCCTGTTGCCAGAGATATTCGGTCCTCGCGGGGCGCGGCGCTCAATGTGAACGGTGACGACGCGGCGGCGGCGCTAGCGGGTGCAATGAAAGCGCAGTTGTGGATAATTGCCGACGTGGCCGGAGTGCTCGACGCAAATCGCCGAGTTGTCGGTTCATTGAACAAGCTAGCGGCGGAATCCCTCGTTTCGAGTGGCGTGGTAAATAGCGGTATGCACGCGAAACTCGAGGCGGGATTTGCGGCGCTGGAAAAAGGAGCGACGGCAGTTCGGGTTGCCGGCCTGGAGGCAATCTCGAACCCGCAATCACAATGTGGCACCCTACTAACAACGAGCATGTCATGACGAGTACTGCGACAAAGTCTGGCAGCACTACTGACGCGCAGCCGAGCACGGACATTCTGCCCACTTACAAGCGGGCGCCGATGCGATTCGTGAGCGGGGACGGGGTCGAGCTTACAGACGATACAGGAAAGACGTATCTCGACCTGTCGAGCGGTATCGCCGTGAACTCACTCGGATATCGTGATGCCGGGATTCGTGAGACTATCGAGTCGGTTCTATCGTCAGGCCTTGTTCACGTTTCGAATCTTTACCGCACCGAAGCAGGAGAGCGGCTCGCTCATTTTCTCGTTGAAAAAACTTCGTTTGCTTCCAACGTGTTCTTTTGCAATTCAGGCGCAGAGGCAAACGAGGGTGCGTTCAAGTTCGCGCGCAGATGGGGCAGAACGGTAGGAACGGATGCGAAGACAGGGATCGTCGCATTGCGCGGCGGATTTCACGGACGCCTCTTCGCTTCGCTCGCGGCGACCGATCGTCCTTCGTACCGTGCTCCATTTCGGCCGCTTGCCGGTGGCATCACGATTTGCGAGCGTGATCCACTCGAGCTCGATGTGGCACTCGATGGAGAGAGTGTCGCTGCCGTAATCGTTGAACCTGTGCAAGGCGAGGGAGGCGTGCGCGTGGTCGAGCCCGAGCTTCTCAGATATCTGCGGAAGGTGACGGAGGAGCGGGGAATCGCACTCATCTTCGACGAGATTCAGTGCGGGTTAGGCCGTGTCGGAACGTTTCACGCATATGAGCGCATCGGTGTTACGCCGGACATGCTGACCATGGCAAAGCCGCTGGCCGGTGGTCTTCCGATGGGAGCGATTCTCGTCGCCAACCCGATCGCCGAGACCATAAAGCCGGGCGACCATGGAACGACGTTTGGTGGAGGACCGCTTGTCGCCGCCGTCGCCGATCACGTAGTGAGAAGGATCGCAGACCCTGCATTGCTCGCAACTGTCAGAGAAAACGGCGAATGGCTTGGTGAACAGCTAGCTGGAATTGCGGAGCGAAGCGGAAAAGTCCGGGCAGTTCGCGGAATGGGTTACATGTGGGGAGTGGACGTCGTCGAACTCGCGAGTGATGTCGTAGCGAGGGGATGGGACGAGGGGCTACTTGTCATCACTGCGGGGGAACATACGCTGAGGCTGCTGCCACCACTGGTGATCGAAAGGGCAGACCTGCAGCTCGGCCTCACAATACTCGAAAAGATCATCCACTGAGCACGCGCATAGAATTACTGCGCCAACCCTGAACAGAAATGCACTCCGGCAAGCCCAGACTGAAGGCGCTATGGAATGCGCTCGATGAAGCGGCGTACGGTCGGGAGCGTATTCTCAATCTTCGCGAGTTGTTGCCGACGGCGGCTGAGGCTCGCACGAGAACAGACGCATGGCTTCGGTCGCGCCAAGTGATGAAGTCCCTGGAAGTTCTCATCATCACTGGGCGCGGGAATCAGAGCATTGGCGGGGTTGGCATCATCAGGGGGGAAATCCTCGGAATGCTCCCGTCGTTGCGCCGGCGCGGCGTGGTCGAAAGCTGGAGAGAGC
>JBDUEH010000089.1:0-7900 GCA_040002555.1 Gemmatimonadales bacterium
GCAGTCAGCATCGTCCCGGGCGTCACGCTCGTAAAATCCCGGTCGATTCGCGGAGCGAGCGAGATCAACATCACGTTCGCGCCAGACGCAGACATGGCGCTCGCTCTTCAGCAGACGCAGGCGCGTGTCAACCAGATCCGCGGCGATCTCCCGGCCGGCCTCGATGTCGAGGTAGAGAGACTCTCACCGTCGCTGTTCCCGGTGCTGTCTTACAATCTCGAGGGCGGCAGTCCCACCGCCCTCTACGACATCGGAGCATACCAGGTCAAGCCGCTCATATCGCGAGTTCCCGGCGTAGGGCGAGTTGACGTGCAGGGAAGCGACGTCCGCGAGATCGAAGTCGTCGCTGATCCGGCGCGACTCGCGGCGCAGGGAATGACTTATGACGATCTCGCAAACGTCATCAAGCAATCGACCAGTGTGTCCGCAGTCGGTCGCGTGCCCCAGAACTATCGCCAATACCTGATTGTTACCGCTCAGGAAGCGCGTTCGGCCGATGATATCGGCAACATCATTGTTGGCCATGGTCTGCGTGTCGGTGATCTCGCAACTGTTACGCTCGGTACAGAAGATCACACGATGCTCATTTCTGGAGACGGAAAGCCTGCCGCGCTTATCAACATCACGCGTCAGACTGGCGGAAACAGTGTCGCAATCGCCGACAGCGTCGCGCGCATCGCTGAATCGCTGAGACCAACGCTTCCACCCGGCGTTCACTTCAAGCCGGTCTACGATCAGGCCGCTCTCGTCCGCGACGCGGTCAGTTCAGTGCGTGACGCGATGCTCATCGGTGCCTTGCTGGCGGTGCTGATTCTGCTCGTCTTCCTGCGGCACTTCAGAATCACCGCAATCAGCGCTTCCGTCATCCCGCTCACGCTGGCGATCACCGTCTTCGTGATGTCGCTCATTCATCAGAGCTTCAACCTGATGACGCTCGGCGCCATGGCCATCGCGATCGGACTTGTTATTGACGATGCGGTCGTTGTCACGGAAAACATCGTCAGGCATTTGCGACTTCACGAAGACAGGAAGTCCGCAGTACGTGCGGCGGTCCAGGAACTGGTGTGGCCTGTAACGACGTCCACAATAACGACCGTGGTCGTCTTTCTCCCGCTGAGACTTCTTCAGGGCGTTGTCGGCCAGTTTTTCACAGCGCTCTCGATAACGCTGACGATCGCGGTCCTCGTCTCTCTCGTGCTCGCGCTGACGATCATTCCGCTGCTGAGCGAAGAGTTCCTTCGCGAGTCCGACGCCGGCGACGAATCTTCCCACGCTGCCCGCGGTGGGATTCCGGGACTGAT
Organism: Gemmatimonadales bacterium; assembly: GCA_040002555.1. Lineage (GTDB taxonomy): Bacteria > Gemmatimonadota > Gemmatimonadetes > Gemmatimonadales > Gemmatimonadaceae > UBA4720. The sequence continues at coordinate 1,302 of JBDUEH010000089.1, forward strand.
TGACAAGGTTGGCTCGGCACTCGACAAGATCTCCGACAAGTACGAATCGTCGCTCGCCCGGGTAATCCCGAAAGTCAAACTCGTAATCGGCGTAGCCGTCGCACTGCTTGTCGTCGGCTACCTTGGCCAGCGTTTCGTGGGGAGCGGATTTCTTCCCGACATGGACGAGGGCGCGTTCGTGCTCGACTACGTGACACCGGGCGGCACCGCGTTGGCCGAAACCGACCGCGAGATCCATATCGTGGAAGGAATTCTGGCAAAGACGCCGGAGATCGTTGCTACATCCCGACGAACCGGTGCCGAGCTCGGACTCTTCGCAACGGGGCAGAATATCGGAGACATTGCCGCGCGACTTGTTCCTCAGAACAAGAGGTCGCGCTCGATCTTCGACGTGATGGACGAAATCCGTGGCCAGGTCGCCGAGGCGCTCCCGCGGCTGAGAATCGAGTTCGTTCAGATTCTGTCCGACGTCATCAACGATCTGGCCGGTGCGGCCCATCCCGTCGAAATAAAGCTTTTCGGATCGGACATGAAAGCCCTCGAGGGGTATGCGCGGAAGATCGAGCCGTCGCTCTCGAAGGTTGACGGACTCGAAGACCTGTACAACGGCGTTGCAGAACCGAGCGCCGAGCTGATGATGAACATCAAATCGGCGGAGGCAAACAAGATCGGCCTCACTCCTGAGCAGGTTGGCAGCACCTTGAGCGGCGCACTGCTTGGTGTTGACGCCGGTGAGGTCAGGCTGGAAGACCGATCGATCGGTGTGCGCGTTCGTGCTCCCGATTCGCTGAGGTTCGACGGTTCGCAGCTCGGCTCTATTCCAATTGTCTCAACCGGCATGCAGAAGACTTCACCGCTCGGCGCTCTCGCAACTTTCCAGAGCGAAGACTCGCGTGGCGAACTTCTTCGCGAGAATCAGCAACAGATGATTTCGGTTACCGCCGGTGTTAGCGGACGAGCCCTCGGCGACGTGATGAAAGACGTGAAGTCGATCATCGCGAAGAGTCCACCGCCAACTGGAGTTCGGCTCGAGCTCGGCGGACAATACGCCAGCCAGCAGGAGTCATTCAAGGCGCTCCTTCTCGTCCTCGCACTTGCTGGCGCGAGTGTCATCGCGGTGATGGTTATTCAGTTTCAATCGTTCGTCGAGCCTCTCGTTGTTCTCGCTGCGGCGCCGCTTTCGTTCGCCGGTGCACTGATACTGCTGCTGATCACCGGAACCGCGTTGAACGTCTCGTCGATGATGGGACTCATTCTGCTCGTTGGGCTGATCGTGAAAAACGGAATCATCCTGCTCGACTTCACTCGTCATCGCATGAAGGAGGGCGGTCTGGCACTCGAGCCCGCGATCCGCGAGGCCGCGCGCATCAGGCTAAGACCAATCCTGATGACAACGTTGTGCACCCTGTTCGGACTTCTTCCGCTCGCGTTGGGCCTCGGCGCTGGCAGTGAGCTTCAGAAACCACTCGCGCTCGCCGTCATTGGCGGACTCGCCCTGTCTACGCCGATCACTCTTTACTTCGTGCCGACGATTCTCGTGTGGATCAGGGGAAAGGATTACAAGCTTCCGGTCGATGAAGGCGCGCGTGCGGTCGAGGCTACTCCGTAACGACCGTCCCCGGGTGACAGTTGTCAGCTTCATCTCGTGACAACCACCACTGACCACACTCACCGATAGACCGCATCGTCAGGGTGCGTCAGCCCCAACAGCTTCGCAAACTACAACTCTCGGGAGCAAGACCCATGTCAGTGGGAACCACAGTACGCGCGATCGCGCTGATTTTCGTAATGGCCACCGGCGCCGCAGCCCAGTCATCGACGAGTCTAATCAAGAATGCGCGAGTCTTCGACGGGCAGCGCATGCTCGGAAATCGTGACGTTCTCATCGTCGCAGGAAAGATCGCGCGAGTCGCTGGCTCGATCGCCGCGCCGGTTGGCGCCACGGTCGTTGACGGAACCGGCAAGACGCTCATGCCCGGCCTCATCGATTCGCACACTCACGCTTACGGTGATGCGCTTCAGCAGGCACTCGTGTTCGGCGTCACGACCGAGCTCGACATGTTCACGGATGTCGCTGAAGCAGCTCGCCTTCGTGCGGAACAGAAGGCTGACAACGTTGCATCTCGTGCGGATCTGTATTCAGCTGGAACGCTCGCGACCGTCCCTCACGGTCACGGCACCGAATACGGCTTTGCGATTCCCACCATTTCGACGCCCGACTCGGCGCAGTCGTGGGTAGATGCACGAATCAGGGAAGGCTCCGACTACATCAAGATCGTCCTCGACGACGGTCACGTGTACGGAATGAGCCTCCCAACACTCGACCGCCCGACTCTGGTTGCGCTCATCAATGCTGCCCACAAGCGCGGTAAAATGGCCGTCATTCACATCGGATCGGCTGACGATGCACGTATAGCAATCGAATCGGGTGCTGATGGACTTGCTCATCTGTTCGCGGATCGCGCCCCGGCTTCCGATTTCGGGCAACTCGTCGCGAAGCATCATGCATTTGTTGTCCCGACCCTCACAGTTCTCACGAGTATCACCGGTGTCTCTGGAACAGGCGACCTAGCGACCGATTCAAACCTCAAGACGTACCTGTCACAGCAGAGCATGAGCACGGTTGGCGGAAAGTTTCCCTTCCCGAAGACAGCACCGCCGCGAAGTGTTGCAGTGGCAGATGCGACCATCAAGCTGCTTCTTGCTGCGGGTGTTCCGATTCTTGCCGGAACCGATGCGCCGAATCCCGGAACTGCGCACGGAATCTCGATGCATCGGGAGATGGAGCTTCTCGTTCATGCGGGGTTGACCAACACGCAGGCACTCGGCGCGGCAACCGGAGTTCCGGCACGCGTGTTCAAGCTTTCTGATCGCGGTCGGATCGCGACAGGCATGCGGGCGGATCTGCTGCTGGTTGCCGGCGATCCGACCGTCAATATCAAAGCAACCCGCGCAATCGAAGGAGTCTGGAAGGGCGGCGTCCGGCTCGATCGCGCTGCTTATGCGAAGACGCTCGGTCCAATATTGGCGCCGGGCGCAGTCGCGAAGAAAGCCGAAGCAGGTCTCATCAGCAATTTCGAGAACGGTGGAGCAACCGGATCGTTCGGCAGCGGATGGCTGATCTCGACGGACAAGTTCGCGGGCGGAACGTCCAGCGCGGAGATGAAAGTTGTTGACGGCGGCGCCAACGGCACTAAGAAGTCCCTCGGAGTCACGGGGACGATCGTAGGTCCACTTCCGTACGCGTGGGGCGGCGTGATGTTCATGGCTGGCTCGCAGCCAATGCAGCCGGCTGACCTCAGCGGCGCGAAGAGCGTGCACTTCTGGGCAAAAGGGGATGGCGGGACATACAAGATCATGCTGTTCGCTCAGAGCAAAGGCATGCAGCCGTTGATGCAGGATTTTGTCGCCGGACCCGAGTGGAAGGAGTACGACTTCCCGTTCATCGGATTCGACGGACTCGACGGACACGACATCCTGGGCGTCGCATTCACGGGCGGACCAAACCCTGGCAAGTTCGCGATGCAGATCGACGAAGTGAGTTTGCGATGAGTGGCACCGAGAGTGTCGCACGACTCGACCACGCGACCAAGCGATATGGTCCGACGATCGCGCTGAACGATGTGTCGCTCGACGTTCGGCGCGGCGAAGTCCTGTCGTTGCTCGGTCCGAACGGAGCGGGGAAGACGACGAGCGTCAAGCTCATGCTTGGCCTCAACGCGCCCACGTCGGGATCCGCCACGCTCTTCGGCGGAGATCCTCGTCGCGCGGCGAATCGCCGCCGAGTCGGCGCAATGCTTCAAGTGGGCAAGGTTCCGGAGACGCTGCGTGTTCGCGAGCACATCGACCAGTTTCGCGGCTACTACCCGTTTCCGTTATCGGTAGCCGAAGTCCTCGATCTCGGCGGACTGGATGGAATCGAAGACCGAAAGTTTGGCGAGCTGTCGGGCGGGCAGAAACAGCGGGTTCTCTTTGCTCTCGCTCTTTGCGGTGATCCTGAGCTCCTTTTTCTCGACGAGCCCACGCTCGGCTTCGACGTCGAAGTTCGTCGTGCGTTCTGGAAGCAGATCCGTGCTTATGTCTCGAAAGGAAGAACCGTTCTTCTCACGACGCACTACCTGGAAGAAGCCGACGCGCTCGCCGATCGCGTCGTCGTCATCGACAAGGGAGTAATTGTTGCGGATGGATCGCCATCCGAGATCAAGGGGCGGGTTTCGGGGCGTCGCATTCGTTGTGTGACGTCAGTCAACGCGACAGAGATTCTGTCGATGACAGGTGTTACGAGTGTTGCCATCGATAGCGGCCGCACAGAAATCATGGCAACAGAGGCCGAGTCGGTTGTGAGAGAGCTGCTGAGGCGTGATCAGTCGCTTGCAAATCTCGAAGTCGGCAGCGTCGGCCTCGAAGACGCATTCCTCTCACTCATAGAAAAGTCGGAGGCAGCGTGACAGCCATCTCTCAGCTTCAGCCGCTCGCAGCCCGGGCTCCGGTACAATCGACGTCGAGGACAATTCGCGTGTATTTCCGTGAAGCGAAGTACGAGCTGCTCAAGCTCATGCGTCTCCCTGCGTTCTTCATCCCGACACTCGGCTTTCCGATGATGTTCTACGCGCTGTTCGGATTGCTGCTTCCACAGAGAACGAGCGGATTCGACATTTCGCAGTATCTGCTTGCGACGTATGGAGCCTTCGGGGTCATTGGAATCGCCTTGTTTGCGCTGGGGGTTGGTGTTGCATCGGAAAGAGGGCAGGGATGGCTCGCCGTGAAGCGCGCGAGCCCCATGCCCCTGCCGGCCTATTTTTTCGGCAAGTACGCGATGACGGTGTTGTTCAGTGCTGTGCTCATCGTCCTCCTTTGCCTGATGGGCGCGGTGTTTGGCCACGTCAGAATGCCAGCGTCGCAATGGGCGATGCTCATGGTAGTCGACGTGCTCGGAGGCATTCCGTTCTGCGCTGCTGGAATCGCTGTGGCGTATCTCGTGGGCCCCAATTCGGCGCCGGCAATCGTCAACGCGTTCTATTTGCCGAGTGCGTTTCTATCCGGCCTGTTCATTCCGGCGGAAATGCTTCCATCTTTCCTCAGGGCGTTTGCGCAGTTTCTGCCGCCGTATCATCTCGCGCGTCTGGCGCTGACGGTCATCGGCGTCGAGCCCGCGTCGAAGGCATGGATTCACATTGGTGCGCTCGCAGGATTTGCAATTCTCTTCACAACAATTGCCGTCATCGCCTATCGGCGTGACGAAGGCAAGACATACGGCTGATCGGATGTCACCTACAGAGATGAGAAAACGTTTTCGGCTTCTTCCCGACGATCGCACCGTCGGGTGGACGCCGTACGCGTGGCTCGTCTACTTCCCGACGCTGTTCCTCCAGCCGGCAATGGAGCACGCGCCGACATTCGTCTGGGTAATAACGGCGATTGTCGGAATCATTTTTCTTGCGCTGTACTTTCGCTGCCATTGGGCCCATGGTCGGGAAGCGAACCTCATCATCGCTTCGATCGTTGCTCTTGGCGCCGTGCTGGCCCTGTTCAACGTTTCGGGATTCGTCCTCTTCATTTACGCCGCCGGATTTGCCGGTACGCATCTGCAGACTCGCCGGGCTCTTCAGGCGTTCGCCGCATTTGCTGCGCTCATTTTGTTAGAGGCGTTTGTCCTGCATTTGCCGCTCTTCGCATGGGTGTGGGCTGTCGTGCTCGTGTGGATGATCGGTGGCGTGAATGCGCACTATGCCACCGTGAGAAAGGGCAATGCAGTTCTCAGGCAGGCTCGCGAGGAAATCGAGCACCTCGCAACAGTCGCCGAGAGGGAAAGAATCGCTCGCGACCTTCACGACCTGCTCGGCCATACGCTTTCGCTCATCACTCTCAAATCATCGCTCGCGTCGCGTCTTGCAGATCGTGACCCTGCCCGCGCGGTCGCCGAGATTCGGGACGTCGAGCGCATATCGCGTGAAGCGCTGAGTGAGGTACGATCGGCGGTTGCCGGATACCGCGAAGCGGGTCTTGCTCGAGCTGTCGCGAGCGCGGAGCAGATGCTCGCTGCGGCGGGGATCGAACATCACTCTGCGATCGATGACGTAAGCGTGTCTCCCAGCGAAGAAGGAGTGCTGGCGCTAGCTGTTCGTGAAGCGGTTACCAATGTCGTGAAGCATTCTCGCGCGACATCTTGCACGATTTCATTTTCGCGTGAAGGAGCGATGAGACGACTGACTGTCGGCGATAACGGACACTGGACGAGTGCTCCTGATGGAAATGGACTCGCCGGAATGCGCGAGCGGGTTGATGCGATCGGCGGGCAGCTGAGCGTTGCGCACGATGGTGGCACGAAGCTCGTCATCGACTTGCCGGATTCGGAGCAGGGAATGTCTCAAGTGCACATCGTCGCGTGATCCGAGTTGTCGTTGCTGAAGATCAGGGAATGGTGCTCGGTGCGCTCGCAGCATTGCTCGAAACCGAGAGCGACATCGAAGTAGTTGGAATGGCCCGCAACGGAGCGGAAGCTGTTGCGATGACCCGCGAGCACAGGCCTGATGTTCTGTTGACCGATATCGAGATGCCGGAAATGACCGGACTCGAAGTCGCCGCGGCGCTCAAGGGGC
>JBDUEH010000090.1:0-7848 GCA_040002555.1 Gemmatimonadales bacterium
CACCAAGCCACTCCCCTACAGTTGCGCCCAGATCGGAAAAAGTCGCGCGAACGCCGAGATTTACGGGGTTCACGCGATTCCCAATGGCAAGCAAAGGCACCGATTCACGTGCGTGATCGGTCGAGGCGGTGGTCGGGTCGTTGCCATGGTCGGCAGTAATGAACAGAAGGTCGTCCTGGCGGAGTGCCGCGATGATTGACGGAAGGGCGAAGTCGAACTCCCGTAGCGAGTTGTAGAACCCCGCGACGTCGTTTCGGTGCCCGTACAACTGGTCGAAATCTACTAGGTTGGTGAAGAGGAGCCCACTCTTGCCTCCCTCTATCCAATCGCGAATCAAGCCAATTCCTTCAGCGTTCGATGACGTGTGTTGCGCTGAAATTGAGCGACCGGCAAAAAGGTCGTCGATTTTGCCCACGCCATGCCGGTCGATTCCGGCCTCGGCCAGCGCGTCGAGGAGCGTCCTGTCCGGCGGCTGAATGGAGTAGTCACGGCGATTTGTGGTGCGCGTGAAAGACCCTGCGCCGCCCTTGAACGGGCGAGCGATGACTCGCGAGACGTCGTTCGGCGGGACGAGCATCTCCCGGGCGGTCTCGCAGGCCGTGTAGAGCTCTGGCAGCGGAATTACATCTTCGTTTGCAGCGATCTGGAAGACTGAATCGGCCGAGGTGTAAATGATCCAGCTTCCGCTCCTCACTTGTTCTTCGCCGAACTGGTTCATCACGTCGGTGCCGCTTCCAACAACATTGCCGATTACCCCACGCCCCGTTCTCCGGCTGAACTCCTCGATGACTTCTGGCGGAAATCCCCTCGGGTAAGTTGGAAACGCCTTGGCGAGGTGAACGCCTGCGATCTCCCAATGGCCGGTTGTGCTGTCCTTGCCGGAGGACGCGGGGTTCATTCTGCCCCACGCGCCGTCGCTCTCTACTGCGGGCATTCCATCGAGTTCGACAACGTTGCCCAACCCGAATTGAGCGAGAGCGGGAAGATTGAATCCACCGACGGCGCGAGCGATGTGTCCGAGCGTGTTGCTGTTGGCGTCACCGTACGAAGATGCATCGGGCGCAGCTCCAACCCCGACACCGTCGAGAACGATTATTAACGCGCGATTCATGTCACTGTCCTCTGTAAATGCGACGAAGCCGGCCGCGCAGCCCGGTCAGCAGTTCATATGGCGACATCCGGGCCTGATCGGCGATGCTCCCAACGTCCAGCCGTTGCGAAAACTCCGGAACGGAGCCGATCATGGTTACGATGTCCCCGACTTCTGCGCCGGTGCCCGTGACGTCAAGCATGATCATGTCCATCGTCACCCTTCCGGCAATTGGAACGAGCGCATTACGCACGATTCCCTTTCCAACGTTGCTGAGAGCGCGCGGATACCCGTCGGCATAACCAAGTGGGATGGTCGCGATCAAGCGACGGCCATCCGCCGTCCACGTTGCGTCGTAGCTGACAGTGTCGCCCGGCTCGACGTACCGAAGCTCTGCGATTCTCGCTCGAACGTGAACCACAGGTGACGGCTCGAGCTTCGCCCCGTGCCCACTGCCTACTCCGTACATAAAGATTCCCGGCCGCACCGCATTCCAGAGCGAACGCTCATGACGGACGATCGCTGCGCTGCTTTCAGCGTGAAGCAACTGGGGCCTTACGGGAAGCGCATCGATCGCTTCCTGAAATCGAGCCTCCTGCGTATTCACCGTGCCGTCGCTCAGGGACGGCGAATGAAAATGAGTAAACGCGCCCTGAGGCGGGTGGCCCGCGACGAGCGCCGCGACAGACTCGATGTCGCGCCAGGGCAGGCCCGCCCTGGCCATGCCAGTATCGATGGATAGATGATAAGGTCCGCCGAATTCGAGCCACCCGTTGATCTCGTCAGCGCAGCCCAGCGTCGGGGTCAAACGCGCATCGTGCGCCGACTTCAGCTCATCGCGCAACAGCGGAGTGAACACCAGAATCGGCCGAATCACTGACGATGCACGTAGCTGCTGACCTTCGGCAATCGTTGCGACGCCGTAGCCCCATGGATCGATGGTCTCGAGAGCGTGAGCCACCTGCTCGGCGCCAAGTCCGTAAGCGTCGGCCTTGATCATCGGAATGACAGGAACACCGGAGCGAGCCCGCAACGCATTTGTGTTGCGGACCAACGCGCCTAGATCCACCTCCATCCACGCGCGGTCTAGAGGCTGAAGCATTGCCCGCCGCGCCCGGCTCCCGATAGTATTGGATTCACACGCCCAATTTAGCGAGCAAAGCCAGCATGGACGACAAGGTGACGTTGAACGACACTGTCACGCTGATGCGTGACCTGCGCAAACGATGCGACTGGGACGCCGCGCAAACTCACGAATCGCTGCGCCCATACCTGATCGAGGAATCGCTCGAGCTTGACGAAGCCATTCGCGACGCCAACAGCCCACTCATGCGCGAGGAGCTCGGCGACCTGCTTCTTCAGGTGCTTTTTCACTCGACAATCGCTGAGGAAAGAGGTGAGTTTGACGTGAATGACGTCGCACGCGGGCTCATCACGAAGATGAAGGGCCGGCACCCGCATCTTTACGGTGAGGGTGCGAAAGAGCCGTGGGAGAAGATGAAGTCAAAGAAACGGAAATCGATCGCCGACGGACTTCCTGTTTCGCTTCCCGCTCTACACCGGGCTCACAGGCTTCAGGATCGCGCGGCTGGCGTGGGATTCGACTGGCCAGATGCAGTCGGTCCCGCGGCAAAGGTGGAAGAGGAGCTGGCCGAAGTGCGTGAGCAGCTAACTAAGGTGACGCCGGCTGCGCCTCACTCGCCTCCGATTCGCGATGCGGCACATGACAACCTCGAATCGGAGCTCGGAGACCTTCTATTCGCTTGTGTGAATCTTTGCCGAAAGGCGGGCGTTCACGCATCGCTGGCACTCGATGGAGCCAATGCGAAATTCGAGGAGCGATTTCGCGGGATCGAGCGGATGGCGAAGGAGCGCGGGATCGATCTTCACACTGCCGGGCTGGACGTTCTCGACTCCATCTGGGATGAAGTAAAGTCGTCCGAAAAACTCTGAACTCAGGGACTGAATGACTGCCATCTCTCTACTCTTGACTGAGAAACCGGGAACTGAGCCGAATCGGAAATTCCTCGGTTCCGCTTAGTTTTCAGTTTGATGAGTCAAGAGTAGAGAGTTTTCAGTTACTCAGTTCTTGAGTTCGGAGTTCAGGAACTAGGGGCGCAGACGATGCATCATCCTCGGGAATGCGATTGCCTCTCTCAGGTGCGGCAATCCGCAAATCCATGAAACGGTGCGCTCCAGACCTAGCCCAAAGCCCGAGTGCACGAACGTTCCGTACTTCCTGAGATCGAGATACCAGCCGTACGCGTCAACGGGCAGTCCTTCTTCGTTGATGCGATGCAGCAGCTTGTCGTAATCGTCCTCGCGCTGCGATCCGCCAATGATTTCGCCGTACCCTTCCGGGGCAAGCAAGTCGTCGCATAGCACCGTGCGAGGATCGGCCGGATTCTCCTTCATGTAGAAGGCTTTCGCTTCCTTGGGATAGTTGTAGATGAACACCGGGCGATCATGACCCTCGACCAGAAGCGATTCGTCTTCCGCGCCAAGGTCGTCGCCCCACTTGGCGGTGCTTCCCTTGCCCTCGAGGATCTTGATCGCGTCGGAGTAGTCGATTCTCGGAAACGGACCCACAACAGTTTCGAGCTTTGACGTGTCGCGCTCAAGCTCGTCGAGCTCGGGGCGTTGCTTCTCGAGCACTCGCTGGACGACATAGGAAACGAAATCTTCCTGGAGCTGCATGTTGTCATTGGAGTCGTTGAACGCCACTTCGGGCTCGATCATCCAGAACTCCGACAGGTGGCGGCGCGTCTTCGACTTCTCGGCCCTGAACGTCGGACCGAAACAGTAGATCTTCCCAAACGCGGCAGCCGCGGCCTCTCCGTAGAGCTGGCCGGTCTGCGCCAGATAGGCGGTGCCTTCGTCGAAATACTCGGTCGCGAACAATCCGGCACGCTCCCCGATGGCTGCCGTCAGAATCGGCGTATCAACGAGGGTAAAATCGCGATCGTAGAAAAAGTCGCGAATCGCCTGCTCCGTCTCGTGACGAATCCGGGCGATGGCCTTTTGCCTGCTGCTTCTCAGCCATAAGTGACGGTGATCGAGCAGAAAATCGATCCCGTGCTCCTTCGGCTGAATCGGGTAGTCGATAGGACTGGAACCGATTACGGCGAGCCCGGAAATGCCCATCTCGAAGCCTCCCGGAGCGCGCGCATCAGGGCGTACCTCGCCGGCTACATCAATCGTCGTTTCCTGTGTGAGCTGAGGGAACAATTCCCACGTCTCGGCAGGCACACTATTTTTCACGAGGACACACTGCAGTGTGCCGCTCCCATCGCGCATCACAACGAAGGCGACCTTGCCGGAAGAGCGCAGATGGGTGACCCAGCCACGCACACGGACAGATTGTCCGGCATGTGCGCTGAGGTCGGCAATGCGAGCGTATGGGGGATTCATTGGGTCTACGATGGGAACAGCGATTGCGCGGCAAGCTAGACGCCACAATTAGGGGTGTCAACCGCGCATGAAACTGCGCACACGCCTTGGTCTCGGAATCGTGTCCATCACGATTATCCTGCTCGTACCGCTGATTCTGGCGCTACGATCGCTGGAGGTCGTGCATCAGACCACGCGCTCGCTTCGAGACAAGGAATTCGTCGGCTCTCTGATTCTCGGCAATTTCCGGCAAATCGCCGAAGATCTTCGCCGAACTGAAGACGCAATCTTCGTTCTGCATGATCCGAGCACGATCAACCGGATGCGCGTACAGCTCACGCGGCTTTCCGCGACCGGCGACTCACTCTCGCACTACGCCCGGCGACAATCCGCGTCTGATATCTCGAACGCGATTTTCTCGTTGCGCGCATCAACCGAAGCCGAGTATGCGGCGCTAACCTCAGGCGCTGATAACACGGCCGAGGACATCTCTGCACAGCGCACACGTCCGGCACTGACGACGCTCGATCGATCCATCGCAAATGTCGAAGTCGTTCTTCGAGATCAGACACGCGATCACGTTGACGAAGCTGCATCGGCCACAGTCGATGCGCAGCGCACAGCAGCCGGCTCGCTCGCAATCGCTCTGCTGCTTGCGACACTGATCGCTATCTGGCTCACCCGGTCGATCACAAAGCCTGTGCACGAGCTCGACAAGGGAATGAAGGCGGTGGCCGACGGCGATTTCACGCAGCGTCTGCCGGCGATGGAAAAACGTACCGACGAATTCGGTCGGCTTGCCGGCAGCTACCACGGAATGACCGCGCAGCTCGCAGAGCTCGACAAGCTGAAAGCAGAATTCGTGTCAGTTGCATCTCACGAGCTCAAGACGCCAATCAACGTGATCGTCGGATATCTCGAGTTGCTTCAGGAAAACATTTACGGCGAGCTCAATCCGAAACAGCGGGAAATCTGCGCAACGCTCGGAAAACAGGCGCAGACGCTGACGCGACTTGTGAAGCGCCTTCTCGACATCAGTCGCTTCGAAGCAGGCGGAGGAAAGCTCGAGCGTCGCCAGGTGGACCTCGATCGGTTCCTGCATTCCTTCGAGACGTCATTCCAGGTGCTCGCGCTCCAACGCGAGATTTCCTTTCGCGTGGTGCGCGGCGACGATTTGCCATCCCATGTTCTCTGGGACGAAGACCGCATCAATGAGGTACTGGGGAACCTCCTGTCGAATGCTTTCAAGTTCACCGACCGGGGCGGCACCGTTGAGCTGGGAGTCGAGGGCATCGGCCAGGAAGTCGCACTTACCGTAACGGACAGCGGCGTCGGAATCTCGGCCGAGCAGCTGCCGCATATTTTCGAGAAGTTCTTCCAGGCGAGCAATCAGGCGTACGCGGCGGCAAAGGGCACCGGACTGGGGCTCGCAATCGCGCGGGAAATCGTCGAAGCGCACGGCGGGACCATCAAAGTCGAGAGCACACTTGGTGTGGGCACGACCTTTTCTATTACCTTGCCTGTTCGCGCGGCGATCACACGCCGCACTCCGTTTCGACGAACCCCGCTAATCGAGGAAGTAGCTTGATCGCACGTGCCAGCCGTTTCAGGTCTCTCGCAGTCTGCGTGCTGTTGGCGGTTGGATGTTCTCATCCGCCGGTGGTGGCCAAGGCACCGCTGCCAGCGTCTGGATTCGCGGCCGCGATTGAGGCTGCGGGCAAGCGTGCGGACGCCGGAGACTACGTTGGCGCAGACCGGATTCTTTCCGATTTCGCTCTCGCGAACAAGGCGACACCCGAGGCAAAGGAAGTCTCTTTCTGGCGTGCGCTCTATATGGTAGACCCGAGCAACAAGAACGCGTCGGTGGCAGAGGGGCTGCGCGCAATCGACATTTATATCTCGACTCCGGGCAACAAGTGGTATAGGCCGCAGGCTCAGGTCGTCAAGCGAGTCGCTTCCACAATGCAGAGCATGCGGACGGCGCAGCCTGTAACAAAAGTTGTCGGACGGGACACGGTTTTCGTGACTCGCGAGGACGAGATAACAGCGCTGAAGGATCAGCTCGCCAAGGCCAACGCAGAGCTCGACCGCATCAAGAAGCGCCTGGCGAACCCGAGCCGCTAGCGGTCAGCCGACCCTGAACAGCTGCAACGCCCGCGAGTAGCGGGATGAGAGCACGCCGCGAATTCCGGCGTGCTCATTCTTTTCCAACTCCGGGTCGATCGCGAGCATTTCTTCCGCGGCAACTCTTGCGTCCATGTTCAGCCGTTCATCGCGAATTGGATCGGCGATTTTGAAGGTCGCTTCCCCACTCTGCTCCTGTCCGAAGAGATTGCCCATTCCGCGTATCCGCAGGTCCGCGCGAGCAATCTCAAAACCATCCTCGGTGCCGGCGAAGATCGAGAGCCGCTCGCGCGCGTCTGGCCCGTAGTCGCCCAGCAAAATGCAATACGAGGCCTCTGCCCCTCGGCCGACACGACCGCGAAGCTGGTGAAGCTGCGACAAGCCGAATCTTTCCGGATGTTCGATGAGCATCACCGTCGCATTCGCAATGTCGATCCCGACTTCAATGACTGTAGTGGCAACCAGCACGTCGACCCGACGATCGCGAAACGCACGCATCGTCGCATCGCGTTCTGCACCCGGTAGCCGCCCGTGCAAGAGGGCGACATTTTTTCCCTCGAATACGGTCGTAGACAATTGCTGAAACATTGCCGTCGCGGACTTGAGATCTGTTTTTTCAGACTCGTCGATTACCGGGTAGACGATGTACGCCTGGCGTCCCGCATCTGTTTCTCGCCGAACGAACTGAAGCACGCGTTCGCGCCCCTTTTCTCCACGCACAACTGTGGTCACCGGCTGGCGCCCGGCGGGGCGTTCGGTCAGGGTACTGACGTCGAGGTCGCCGTACATTGTAAGTGCAAGAGACCGCGGTATTGGTGTGGCGCTCATCAACAGGATGTCAGGCGACTCTCCCTTGGCAGACAGCATCGCGCGATGGTCCACGCCAAAGCGATGCTGTTCATCTATCGTAACGAAGCCAAGTCGCGCGAACGACGTGCTTTCCTGGACGAGCGCGTGAGTTCCGATGGCGAGCAGCGGAATATCTTCGCTCATTCTTCTCGCAGCTTCAGCCCGCTCCCGGGTGTTGAGGCTTCCCGTGACAAGTAGTGGCTTGATGCCCAGCGGGTCGAGAAGCCTGGAGATCGTCAGGAAGTGCTGCTCTGCGAGCAGCTCAGTCGGCACCATGATCGCGGCTTGGTAACCGTTCTCCATCGCGAGGAGCGCCGCGAAAAGCGCGACGATTGTCTTGCCGCTTCCCACATCCCCCTGGAGCAGTCGATGCATCTTGTTGTCGCTGCACATGT
>JBDUEH010000091.1:0-7832 GCA_040002555.1 Gemmatimonadales bacterium
CGGCTCGATCTTCGTGCGCGCCGGGTTGGATACACTCCTTCGGTATCCACCCTGGAATTCTCGCAGGGAGCCGAGCCGTTTATCGAGCTGCGTCTCGTTCCGGTTCCCAATTATCTCCCTACGGTACAGGTGCGCGAGCCGAGACAAGCATACGACGCACGCCTCGCCGGCTTCGAGGAGCGTAGCAAGAAAGGCGTGGGTCATTTTATCACGCGAGCGCGGCTGGAGCGTGTTCACTCGTATCGCTTCACTGATGTGCTTCGTGAGGTACCAGGCGTACAGCTGAGAACTCTTCGGGGCGGGGGAACAACACTGTCGCTCCGCGGGGCGTCTTGCTCCCCCCTGGTTTTCGTTGATGGAACGCCTGCGAATTCTGGCGCAGTTGATCTTGACATGTTCGATCTGGCGAGCGTCGAAGGGATCGAGATTTATCCTGGACTCTCGAGCGTGCCGCCAGAATTTGTGACAGGCCGTGGGGGAGAACGCTGCGGTGTAGTTGCGATCTGGTCGCGACCGTACAGGCCCCAGCCGCGGCCACCAGTTCCGGTTGCACTGGCCGGCTCGTCGAAAGGACGCGAGCTTGATAGCCTTGTGTCGATGTTGTCAGTCTTCACGATCGATCAGGTGGATACTCCGGCGTCCCTGATCGAGGGAACCGCGTCACCTGAGTATCCCGACTCCCTGCGCAAAGAAGGCGTTCCCGGCCGGGTGGTCGTCGAGCTCGTTGTAAATGCGGATGGAACCCTTGACGCCAGTTCGGTTTTTCTTGTCTCATCGACGAATCCACTTTTCACTGGTGCGGTCGAAAAGGCGCTCGAAACAGCCCGGTTCCTTGTGGCGACCCTAAAGTCCCGACCTGTCCGCCAGGTGCTGACGGTTCCATTTGTTTTCCGGCTTGAGGGCAGCGTTTCCAGGCAGTAAGCCGATACCGGCTTTGCCGGCACCTGACAGAAGCCAAACAAATCCCTTGCGGATGCGCGTGCGCACCTGCATTTTCCGTGTACAATCACTGCCTTTCGGCGACCAATCCTTGCACGGTCGAGCTGGTACTTACCTGGCTCTGACAAGCTAGGAACAGTTGCGCGACAGGGCGTTCCAGTTTTCCACGGGGGGATCGGTATGATGAGAATCGTTCGTCCGAGACTAGCCGTCGTCTCGCGTTTGGCGTTGTTCATTGGCCTTTTTGGTGCCAGTAACGCGCTCGCGCAGACATCGGTCATCACAGGGAAGGTAACAACTGACGCAGGTGCGCCGGTTGCAGGCGCAAACGTTGCTCTACTCAATATGGGGATTGGCGCAACGGCAAATGCCAACGGCGTGTATACGCTCTCTGTCGCTGATGCAAGAGCCAGTGGCCAGCAGGCGACAGTTACGGTTCGCTTCATTGGTATGTCACCAATGACCAGGATCGTTCGCCTGACTCCGGGCACCCAGACCGTTGACTTCGCAATGAAGAAAGATCCGTTCCACCTCGATGAAGTGGTGGTGACGGGAGTTAGCGCCGCAACGTCGCAGAAAAAGCTGACGATCTCGGTGGCTACACTGAATGAAGAGCAGTTGAAGCAGGTTCCCGCCAGTTCACCAGTAGCGGCCCTCGCCGGCAAAGTCGCCGGTGCCAAGATCAACATCGGCAGTGGCAATCCGGGCGCAGCTCCCACAATCCGCCTTCGCGGATCAACAAATCTCGGGATCGGAAACTCGACGCCGCTGATCATTGTTGACGGTGTTCTGACACAGAACTCGATTGCCGATATCGATGCAAACGATATCGAATCAGTTGAAGTTCTAAAGGGCGCCGCAGGTGCGTCGTTCTACGGTTCAGACGCAGCGAATGGTGTAATCAACATCACCACCAAGCGCGGCCGCAGTTTGCCCGAGGACAAAGTTGCTTTCTCAACGCGCACTGAATACGGCACGTCCGAAATCGCGCACTACATTCCGCTCAACCACAGTCACCTCTACGAGCTGAACCCCGACGGTTCCATTCGTCTGGACGCGAGCGGTGGACGAGTTTCGAAGGCAGACGGAATTGCCGACAATCCGTACATTACAACTGGCCCGAACGCGTGGCGCAACCAGGTGGAGGAGTGGTCCAAGAACGGACAGTTTGTGTCGGGCAACGTACAGATCGGCATGCGCCGTGGAAGTACGAACTTCAACACATCCTACACCAGTGATCACAATGCCGGCGTTCTGCCTCTGACCAAGGGTCAGTATCGCCAGAACGTTCGCCTTAACGTCGACCAGGGACTGGGCGATAAGCTCGACTTTTCATCGAGCATAACCTACGGCCTCAACCGGAACGATTACGATCCGAACAGTGCGACGTCGTGGTTCAGCTTTATGCAGATGCCACCCGACGTCGATCTTCGCAACCCGAATCCATCCGAAAGCTCGGTTGCGTTCTATCCCAAGATTCCGGTTACGAATTCGCCGAGTGCTCGCGCGAATCCGCTTTATACGCTTGCCAATAACGATTTCAAACTTCGTCGCGAGCGAATTATCGGTTCACTTGCAGGTCGCTGGCGCCCGACTGATTGGCTTCGGTTCGAATCTTCATTCGGCACCGACCGTCTGAACCGTAGAGAGAGCAATTACGATGCGCGCGGGTCGCTCGGAGAAAACGGGCAGCCGATTCAAGGTGATCTCAGTAAATTCACGTTGAACAACGTTTCCGATAACGGTACCGTTAACGCGACGATCACCAAGAAGCTCGGTGAGCTAAGCACCACCCTCCGCGGCGCATATCTATATGAGCAGTCACGGTCAAGCTCGTTCGCTATCGCGGGCACCAAGCTGAACGTCACCGATGTTGTCGATCTGGGCGCACTGGATCCAACGCAGCTGGCGACGTCATCACAGGAGGAGCTGGCGCGGTCGAGCAATTATCTGGGCTCGGCGTCGCTGGATTTCCGCGATCGTTATCTGCTGGACGGACTCCTCCGCAGCGATGGATCGTCATTGTTTGGGGCGGATGCCCGGCGCAACACGTTTTACAGAATTTCCGGCGCCTATCGCGTGAGCCAGGATATTCATATCCCCGGTGTGCAGGAGTTCAAGCTGCGCGCTGCACGGGGCACTGCCGGCCTTCGGCCAGGTTTCCTCGATCAGTTCGAGTACTACAACATTGCTGGTGGCCAGATTTCCAAGGTTCAGCTGGGTAACAAGAACCTCAAGCCTGCGATCCAGACAGAGGATGAATTTGGAATCAATGCGTCTTTTGCCAATCGGTTTGACCTTGAGCTGGTTCAGGCGAATCGCCTGACCAAGGGCGCGTTCCTGAATATTCCTCTCTCGCTGGCGCAGTCGGGCGGATTCCAGTCTCAGGTTCAGAACGCCGCTGACGTTCAGGCGCGCACCAGTGAGCTTACCCTCAACACGCGCGTGTTCAGCAGCCCTGAAGCCAGCTACGACTTCACGCTGACAGGTGATCACACAACGCAGAAGATCTTGAAGCTTGGCCGGGCTCCGTTCCGTGTCAATGCGGGTGGACAGGGACAGGATGTCTTCTATTATAAGGAAGGCGAGGCCCTCGGAATCATCTATGGTCAGCGCCTGGTGAGAACCTTCGCCGAGTTCAAGGACAATCCGGCTAACGCCGCAGCGGTGGAGTCCAACTATGTGGTGAATCCTCTCGGATATCTTGTGCTCGCCTCGACACGCGGCCTGCCGACCGAGCGTCCGATAGCGTACGTCGATCCTGCCGGAGCAACGCAGTTCAAGATTGGCGATGTAAACCCAAAATTCAATTTTGGATTTGCGAACAACATCCGTTTCCATGGCTTCGGAGTGTATGCACTCTTCGACGGCCAGCACGGCGGAGACGTGTACAATTTCACCAAGCAGTGGATGTTCCAGGATTTCCGTCATGGTGACGAAGACCAGGCAGGGAAGGCGCAGGATCAGAAGGTTCCTCTGAACTTCTACGCTGCGGGTCTCTACAATGGTCTCGTTGCCAGCGACTACTTCGTAGAAGACGGCTCGTACGTCAAGCTACGCGAGCTGTCGGTTAGCTATACGCTCGGGCAGAGATTGCTCGGATCGACTGGGCTTGGTCGCGTCGCAAGCAGCGTCAAGCTGGCGTTGATCGGCCGCAATCTTAAGACCTGGACGAACTACACCGGCTTCGATCCGGAAGTCACGTCGGGTAACGACTTCAACTTCCGTATTGACGGCTTCCGCTATCCAAACTTCCGCACCGTTACCGGCCAAGTCGAGCTCAGCTTCTGAGCTCGATTCCAACCGGGACCAAAACTCCTATGACACCAATGAGACGAATTTATTCAATAGCGAGCGTGGCAGCGGTGCTTGTTGCGGGTGCCTGCAACAACCTCGATGTCACGAATCCGAACAACCCCGACGTGGCTCGCGCGCTCAAGTCGGCCGAAGACGTTAAGAACATCGCCGTATCGACGGTGAACGGCTGGTACCTGAACAGCACATACATCGAGCCTTATCTGATGTTGTGCGTCACCGCCGACGCATGCTCGGCGAACTTCGGAAATTTCGGCATGAGATTCAACAATCTCGAGCCGCGCATTCCCTACGGGAACAACTCGGCTGGCGGCGATCGTACCGTCACCGAGTCGCCGTGGAACGGCAACTACGGCACGCTCGGCGCAGCGAACGACGCTCTCCGTGCGTTTGGAGCGGGTGTCGGTCTCGCAACCGCTGCGGAGACAGCCAAGTACAAGGCGCTTGCTCAGTTCACGCAGGCAGCATCGCTAATGAACCTGGCGTTGATTTTTGACAAGGCTTTCATTGTCGACGAGACCTTTGATCCGGCAGGTGCGAAACCGGAGCTCAAGCCGTACAAGGAAGTTTCGGCGGCAGCCGCTGCGAGGTTCGAGACACTCATTGCCGCTACGACCGGCAAGGCAGAGACTTACGATCCGACGGTAATTCCGCTAACGGTTGGCCCGCTGACATCAAACCGCGTCAACCGGATGGCGAACTCGATGGAAGCACTGCTGCTCGCCTATACACCGCGTACTGCGGCTGAAGCGGCGACGGTTGACTGGACGAAAGTTGCAGCACTGGCAAACAACGGCATTGGCACGGGCGCTGCAGGCACGCCGTTCGACTTCACGGTCATCGGCGATAACAACACCTGGTACTCGTACATCGCGTTTTACGGTGACGAGAACACGTGGGTCCGTACCGACCAGAGACTGATTAACAGAATGGATCCGTCAATTCCAGTGAAGTTCAACGGAACCATTGTTCCACGCGGGACCTCGCCGGATGCGCGCTATGTATCTGATTTCACGTTCCTGACTCCAGTAATCGGAGATCCAGGGCGCGGTATCTACATGCAGAGCCCGTGGTATCACTCGCGTTACCAGGCACACTCGCGCACGTCGCCGACGTCTGCGCGTGGTCCGGCTCCGTACCTTCTCGCGGCCGAGAGCGATCTCGTACGCGCTGAGGCGCTCATTCGCAAGTCATCGCCTGATCTAGCGACGGCTGCAACTCTGATCAACATCAGCAGGGTCGGTCGCGGCAAGCTAACGGCAGCGACGGCTGGTGACGGCGCTACTACACTGCTCGCGGACATTGAGTATGAGCGTGAGATCGAGCTCCACAACAGCAGTGGGTTCACGCTTATGCAGCGGCGGCACGTCGATGGGCTGCAAGTCGGGACGGTTCGTAGCCTGCCAATTCCCGCCAAGGAACTGGAGACACTTGCACTGCCGATCTACACCTTTGGTGGTGTTGGCAAGCCCGACACGAACCTGATGCTTCCAAACGGCCAGTTTACTTTCCTGCGGCCGGTTCCAGAGCGTACCGATGGCCCGAAGGGGGCGTCGATCCTGTACTAGCTTGAAGGAGCGACTCTGAAAACGGACCGGGTGCGCATCGAAAGGTGCGCACCCGGTTTGATTTTGATAGCTACACCATCGGTCTCGCTTCTTTCTAACTCAGGGCTGTTCAGTGTTACTTCGTGCTGTACTTGAAATTCCCGCAGCCCACGAGACTTGCCGCGTTACCTGATCTATCCTTATAGATGTCGACGTGATAGGAACCATTCGACGGAAGGTCGATCGGGAGTGTTGCAGTAACCTGCGCCCTCCCGCCACTGCCGATATTGAGCTCCGGGAAGTTCGCCATGGGAATGAGTGGAAGCGCTGCCATTCCGCAGCTTCCTGCAATGAGCGCCCAGTTGAGATCGCGCTCGTTGCCTGCATACGTGAAAGTGAGATTGACGGTCGAAAGCGTGCGCCCAGCTCCACGAATCCAATCCGCGGATCCGTAGCTGTTGTCACGCGTGCTCTGTCCAACATCACCGCGGTTCTGCATGACCGATGCAATTCTGGCTGTCCATCGTCCACCGTCGGTGGATGTCGAGACAGATGCTGGGGAGGGGCTCCGCCATCAACGGGCACAGTGTGGGCACAAGCTGTGAGGGTGAGGGCGCCAGCGCTCAGCGTTGCGACAAGGGTTCGCTTCATGCTCTTTGCTACCTCTCTTGGAAGAAGACTTACACCGCGGGTGGGTTGGAGTTAACCGCCCGAACCGAAAAATGTCAAAGGCGCCTGGCTTACCAAACCCTTTTTTGGGCTACTTCTGTTCCTTCGGAAAAAGGGGGTTGCCCTTGAGGACGGTCCACCCCGTTGGGTCAAGGTCGCCAGCTTCATCGAACGTGTGATCCAGGACCCGTCCCGGAGCGCCCAGTCGCTGCCACAGATCTTGGGCCTTGGCGGGCATGAAGGGGGCGATGTAGGCTGTCTGCCGCGCCAACTGGCGAACAAGCGACCCGAGCGTTTTGTCGAGATCGCCTGCTCGCGTCTCGTCAGCCGCAAGCTTCCACGGGGCCTGGCGGTCAACGAATTCGTTGGCCCTTGCGACAGTCCTCCAAATGGCCTTGAGCGCGTCGTGCAGCAGATAGCCACCGTCGCCGCTCATGTTGGCGTGGTAGGCGGCAAGATCCGCTGCGTCCGCGGTGTCAGTCGCTTCATCACGGCCGGCTGGGACGACACCGCCGCGGTATCTGTCCACCATTGAAATGGTGCGACTGGCGAGATTTCCGAACGCGTTCGCCAACTCGGCATTGTAGCGTTCCTCGAACCTCTCCCACGAAAAATTTCCGTCGCCATCGAACGGAACTTCACGCATCAGGAAATAACGAAATGCATCGGGCCCGAACCGGTCTATCGTCTCCTCGAGGTCGAGGCGCACACCGGCGGACTTGCTGAATCTCTCGCCCGCCAGCAGAACGAAACCGTGTGCCCACACATGCCGCGGAACCTCCAGACCTGCAGCCATCAACATCGCGGGCCAGATGATCGAGTGGAAGCGCGTTATGTCCTTTCCGATAACATGCAGATCGGCCGGCCACCGCTCGTCGAAGCCTGCGCCCGGATATCCAGTCGCCGTCAGATAGTTCGGAAGCGCATCGAACCACACGTACGTGGTTTGCGTTTCTCCGCTGCTTGACGGGCGCGGGAAGGGAACGCCCCACGAAAACCTCGACCTGCTGGCAGAAATATCCTCGAGCCCCTGATCGAGCAGTGCGAGCATTTCGTTCTTCCGGCTCTTCGGTCCGAGGAAATTGGTATTCCCTAATAGCTCCCGAAGCCTGTCGGTATAGGCAGACAGACGAAAGAACCAGTTGCGCTCGGCAACCCACTGAAGCGTACGAGTGGGATGCAGAATGCACTTGCCCTGGATTATCTCGTTGTCCTGCTTGAATGATTCGCAGCCGACGCAGTACCAGCCTTCGTATTCCTTTTCGTAGAAGTCATCTGGCGAATGCTTAAAGATTGCCTCGATCAGAGCGGTCACACCGTCGCGATGAGACGCTTCGGTGGTCCTCATGAACTGGTCGTAGG
>JBDUEH010000092.1:0-7808 GCA_040002555.1 Gemmatimonadales bacterium
TAACATTCCTTCTGGCGGAGCGTGACATTCTTCAGAAGCCGGTGCTTTACCTCTCCCATTTCCTGAAGCGCAATCGCCAGGAATATTATGAGCGCCTGCAGCGAATACGTGACGGGGGTGATTGGGAAGGTTGGCTCGAATTTTTTCTTCAAGGTGTTGCCGAAGTGAGCGGAGAGGCGACTGAGACCGCGCGTAAAATTCTTGCCCTTCGCGAGGATCATCGTACTGCGATCGCTGATAATCTTGGCCGAGCTGCGGGGAATGGCCATCGCGTTCTCGAGATGCTCTACAGAACACCAATTATCAATGTGAAATCGGTGAGCGACCTAACGAAGACGTCGTTCGCAGCTGCAAACGAGCTCGTTAAGAAACTCGTTGGCATAGGGGTTCTGGAGGAGATGACGGGTCAGCGGCGAAACCGATCCTTCAGGTATGCTGAATACATCGAGTTGTTTTCGTGAAAGCGACTAGGGGCGGGGTGAAAACGGCGGGGATCCTTCCAGCTGCCGCCAGGCCGGTTGCCGGCTGCCGGCTGAAGCGGAGGGAATGCTACCGGCTACCGTCTACCGGGCTGAATCGGCGCCTCGTGACACTAAATGATGCGAGGCGCGGAACAGCGTCGCTCCATCATCGGGGATGTCTGATTTCAAGAAACTCGAAGTATGGCAAAAGGCGCATCAGCTCGCACTCGATGCTCATAAAGCGGCGCTGACGATTCGCGGAGCGCATTACGTGTCGCTCCGAAGCCAGATCATTCGAGCGGCGATGTCCATCCCAACGAACATTGTCGAAGGTCGGGAGCAGGCGAGCGAAAAAGACTTCGCGAGATTCCTGCGGTACTCAATCGGATCGGCGTCCGAGCTCGAGTATCACTTGATCCTCGGGCGGGACATGGAATTGATTTCCATGGAGTTGTTCGACTCCCTGCTTGAGAAGATCGAGCAGGTTCGGAAGATGCTGCACGGGTTAGTGGGTCGCCTTGATGCGAGCTAGTTACGAAGATCGGAACAGATCCTTCCAGCTCCCGGCGTTCCGGCTACTGGCCGGCCGAAACGGAAGAGATGCTTGACGGCCGGCAGCCCGCAGCATGTGTCCGCAGCAGCCGGCCGCCGAGGGCCGGGTTACCGGAAGCCGGAAGGATTCGTTACCCGTCCTAATGAAGCGCATCCGAAGACCGAGCCACGCTGGCACGCATTGGGCAACACGTCTGCCGGTCGGTTGCTTTTGGTCTTCACGGTGCGGAGCAATTTGATTCGCGTTATTGCAGCGCGAGACAAACGGCCGCAATCTGGAGTTGCCAACATCAGTTCCGCACCGGCTGTGGGCCGACGGCCGGCCAGCCAAAAGCCGGAAGGATTTGTTCCGTAGGGCCCGCCTTGGAACAAGTAGTCACACCATGACTATATTGTGACCATGTCAAAAGTCGGCGTAGCAGACCTCAAAGCCAAGCTCAGTGAGCACCTGCGCACAGTTAAACGCGGAGAGGAAGTGATTGTGTACGACCGCAACGAGCCTGTCGCGCGGATTGTTCCTTTCACCACCCGTGGAGCTCTGATCGTTCGTGAGCCCACCCGCGACTACAAGTCGTTCCGGGACATAAAGCTCCCTGCTCCGGTGAAACTCGGCATAGATCCAGTGGACCTTCTTCTCCAGGACCGGAACAAGGAACGGTGATCGCCTACATCGACTCGTCAGTCTTGCTTCGGGTGGTCCTCGGCCAACCAGGACAGCTGGCGGAGTGGAAGACCATCACGACGGGTGTCGCGAGCGGGTTGATTGAAGTCGAGTGTCTTCGAACGCTCGATCGACTGCACTTGAGCGGCCAGTTGTCGGCTCAAGTTTCGGCTGTTCGCCGCGAGGCGGTCTATCGCGTGATCGAAGCGCTAGAGCTCGTGGAGCTCACGAGCGCGGTGTTGCATCGTGCCGCGCAGCCAATGCCCGCACCCATCGGAACACTGGATGCAATCCATCTTGCCACTGCCGACATGTGGCGCGAATCCAGAGGGAAGGAATTGATAGTTGCAACACATGACCGTGCACTTGCCCTGGCGGCGAGAGCAGTCGGACTTCAGACGATCGGCGCATGAGCGTCATGACAACGCGTCACCTCGTCGGCGTATGGAATCCTGCCTACGGCACCGATGTCATGGAATCCCACATTCTCCTGCTTCGCGATCGCGCCCGTCGTTTCGCAAGCGGTGATGAGACCGAAGACGACGTCTACGTGTGGTGGGGCAAGACTCGATCGGAACGGAGGCTGACTGCAGACCCTCACATTGATGACATTCTCTCCATCGAGAATGACCTTGCAGGCGAGGACGACGCGGTCAAGCAGGAGGTACAACTCTATCTGACTGATTGTCGGTCGTTGTACATCGCTCATGTTGACGAGATCACTGCGGATGATCCTCGAGACGATGACGACGAATTGCACATTCCGCTGATCTATCGCCCGGGAGGAGTTGCCGGTGCGTGCGCTTCCGACCTGCCAACTATAACGGATATGTTTTGCGTTCCCCCGTTTTCCAACGCATCGGCGAGGAGTTGTTCGCACGCCTGCTTCGCCGAGGTGGCGTTTTGCAATCGCTCCGCAATGAGCTCATCGGGAACGTGTTTTGTCAGTCCCGGGCTACACATCATTCCGACTGCGCCCCATTGTTGCTGTTCCACGTGAATGACCGGTAGGTGGATTCCTGGAACCGGATTGGGTGAGACAACGGAGGCCGGGACAAAATGCGACAAATGCTGGTGATCACTGCGCTCGACATTGCCGTGGGCGTCGGTGCTGGCTCGCGACAGCTTTCCATCAAACCATCGAAAGATATGTCCCGAGCCAATCTGAACGACGTAACCCGCGGGCCACATTCCAATCCACATAGTCATTCCGAAGGCCGCGCCGCGAGCATCAGGATTGTCCCATGTCTTTTGTTTGACACTCATTTGGCACTGCACACCCAGGGCATGCAAAGAATTCAGGAACGCGGTCTCGTCCGCATCGTTCGTTTTCGTGTAGGTGCGGATGTCGTGCATGAGTTGCTGCGTGACAGACTCCATTGCGTGTCGGCTGGCGTGTTCTGCCCATTCACCGCGCCCCACCCCATTCGCAACGATTGCAATGAACGCGTTACGCTCACCTTTTCGTGGAATCGCACTGGAATCAGTTAGACTGGTCTGGTGATATCGCATCTCACGCCTGATCGAGCACATCAGGAAATGATCGCTGTTGATTCGTTCGACTTTACCTGGATGAGTCAAGCCATATATGTCGAGTTCCTCGTCCAGAGGGCGTATCTCGATTGGAAGAACGGTGAGATCTCTGCCCGCCACATTCGAAGCGCGATGAGTGCTCGTTGCGAACGAAGAACCCTGCGACGGAATCCTGAGGGCGTCCGAGAACTGTCGAATAGTATCGAATCTATTCGAGCTAAACTTGTCGAGCCCGCGGGCTACCGCCGTGTCGATTGCGTCGCTGACGTCCGGTCGTAACGATCGCACACGCGGAGCGTTTTCCAGCAGCTTTGTGGCAAGCAAGGCAGTCGAGTTCACTCCCGAGAGCGGCGGCTTCCCAGTCAGCATTTCGAAGACAACCGTTGCCAGGCTGTACTGGTCGCTCTTTCCGTCGAGTGCCGGGTCGGCGGTCGCCTGTTCCGGACTCATGTACGCTGGCGTGCCAAGCGTGAATCCGATTTCCGTAAGCTGCTCGCCTGCCGCTACGCTCACGGCCCTGGCAATCCCGAAGTCAGTAACTACAGCGTGCCCGGCTTCAATGAGAATATTTTCCGGCTTGATGTCCCGATGTATGATGCCGCGGTCATGGGCAAATCCCAGTGCGTCAGCGACCTCGCCCGCGATTTGAAGTGTCTGCTCAACAGTAAGCTGGCCCTGCCGCTTGATAAGATCCCGCAACGATTCCCCATCCACGAACGGCATGACGTAAAAAAGACGACCGTTCGCATCGCCGGAGTCAAACAGGGGAAGAATGTTGGGGTGGGTGAGTCCGGCAATCGTTCTTATCTCACGCAGGAATCGGTCTGCACCAATCGTCTGAGTCAGATCTGCGCGCAGCACTTTCACCGCAAGGTGCCGTGAGTGCCGTGTCTCCTCCGCGAGATAGACCGTAGCCATTCCACCTCGCCCAAGCTCGCTCTTTATCTCATAGCGATGCTGGAGCGCTGCTTTTAGTGCATCGAGCTCGGCCTGATCCTTCGTGTTTGTCACTCGGCTCCCTGGTGCCTGCGGAGGTGAGAGTCCCGTGTCGAATCTTTGCCCGATCCTTCTCCAGCGCAACGCCACAACGAAAGATATAATTCCGGCTAAGCATGACCGGGCGCTTGCCTGACCTTCTTCATCCGGAAACGAGCGCCACTAATCGCGCCGGGTGATCGCCTTTCATCGAAATGCCTTTTTCCGTTATGATCGCATCGATCAGGTCAGCGGGAGTTACATCGAAGACAGGATTCCGCGTCTGAACATTTTCGGGTGCCGTGCGACGGCCAGCAAAAGAAGTCAGCTCGGCAGCATCGCGCTCCTCGATCACGATGTGTCGTCCCGATGGAGTCGAGAGGTCCACCGTCGATGTCGGCGCCGCAACGTAAAACGGAATACCATGCTTCTCGGCCAGCACTGCCAACTGGTACGTTCCGATCTTGTTCGCGGTATCTCCGTTCGCCGCGATTCTGTCAGCGCCGACAATCACAGCGTCGATAGATCCTTCTGACATGAGATAGCCCGCAGCGACGTCGGCGATGAGCGTGACGGGAATGTTGTCTTGCATTAGCTCCCACGCCGTCAGTCGCGAGCCCTGAAGCCACGGCCTCGTCTCACCCGCATAAACCGAAATCTTTTTCCCCTGCGCGATGGCCGAGCGAATTACGCCGAGCGCGGTGCCGTGGCCGGCAGTTGCGAGGGCACCCGCGTTGCAATGAGTGAGCACTCGCTGTCCATCCTTCAGCAGATCCGCTCCGTAGCCGCCCATCGCCTTGTTTGCGGAGATATCCTCATTGGTGATACGGTGAGCTTCTTCGAGCAGAAGCTTCGCGACTTTGCTCAAGTCATCCTTCCCCGCATTGCGTTCATGATAGAGGAGTGATTTCATGCGGCCGAGTGCCCAAGCAAGATTGACGGCGGTGGGACGACTGTTCGCCAGCAGTGCGAACGAGTTTTCCATGCGCTCATCAAAATGCTGAGGCGCTTCATCCGAAAAACGACGTGCGTCCAGCGCCACGCCATACGCCGCTGCACAGCCGATCGCCGGCGCACCGCGAACAATCATCGCCTTGATTGCACCGGCGACATCGGAGCCGGTGTTGCAGCGAACGTATGCGATGTCGTGGGGAAGCTTCGTTTGATCGAGGAGCTCGAGGCCGTCGCTCCAGCGCAGGGTGCTCACCATCAGATGGTGCGCTCGGTGCCGCCGTCGATCGGGATCTGCGCTCCATGCACCTTTGAAAACAACGGACCGCACATTTCAGCGACGAGCTCGGCCACATCGACGCTCGAGATCTCAACACCAAGAAGATTGTTCCGTCGGTACTGCTCCGGCGTCATGCCGTATGCCTTTGCCCGAGCAGCGAGCTTCTCCTCCGTCCATACTCCGGTGTCGAATACTGAATTCGGATGAACCGTGTTGATGCGGATGCGGTCGCCGCTCCATTCGAGCGCGAGGACTCTCATCAGTTGCGTCAATGCAGCCTTCGAAACGGAGTAGGCTGCTGCTCCGGGACCGGGGGCTGCAACATTCTTCGACCCGATTACGACCACCCGCGCTCCGCGAGGTGATTGTCTCAGGAATGGATACGCCATCGACAGCAACTGAAATGCGCTGTCGAGATTGAGCGACATTGTTCTGCGCCAGGATTCAATCGACATGTTCGCGACGAACTCGGTCGGCGGAAATATTCCGGCGCTTAGCACTAGCATGTCGAGTCCGCCGTACAGCCGAACTGCTTCATCGAGAACGCGTCGTACCTGATCGGGATCGGTGACGTCGGCCTCGAATGGCGAATTGGCTTGGCCGAGCGGCTGGTGTGGCGAGATGTCCACACCGATGACGGCTGCGCCACGCGCAAGCAGTGATTTTGTGCAGGCCTTTCCTATTCCTGACGCGGAGCCCGTGACCATGGCGACTTCACCGGCGAACATTCCTTGATTGCCGGCGCGTTTCAGTTTGGCCTGCTCGAGGTCCCAGTATTCCATCTCGAACAGGTCGTTCTCCGCGAGAGCACGATATCCGCCAAGCCGATCTTCCGCGTTCTCGATGATATCCATCGTGTGACGGTAGATGTCCTCAACGATGCGAAGATCCTTAGACGATTTGCCGGACACCGCAAAACCGATCCTGCGTTCGAGTATCACGCGCGGAGCGGGGTCGAGCATCTCGAGCCCGCCTGTCGAGTTGTTGTTGAAGTAGCGAGCATACTCATCGGCATACGAATCAACGTTGGATCCGAACATCGGTAGTCGCTTGGTCCTGATCACATGGTCAGGAGTGGCCGGACCCCGCTGCGACACTGATTCGATATCGAGTCGGGAAACGAAGCGGCGCGACCGGTCGTCGTCGAATGTTCGAAGCAGAACAGGCCCGCCGGCGCGGCGGGAGATCTCACGCCGCAGTTCCGCGATGTTGCCAAGCTCGGCGTGCTGTCCCGCGGGCTCGAACGACGATTCCCGCAACGGCTGCTCATGCAGGTAATCCTCGGCCATCTGCACGAGCGAGATCATTCGCTCGTAGGATTCCTTCGCGGTATCGCCCCACGAAAAGAC
Organism: Gemmatimonadales bacterium; assembly: GCA_040002555.1. GTDB lineage: Bacteria > Gemmatimonadota > Gemmatimonadetes > Gemmatimonadales > Gemmatimonadaceae > UBA4720. The sequence continues at coordinate 6,763 of JBDUEH010000092.1, forward strand.
GCCGTGGTTCATCAGGATCATTCCGACATAACCTTCGAGCGAAGATCTCGTGAGCATGTCGCGCACATTGCGCGAGAGCTTGAAACCGGGCATGACGTAAGGAACGATCAGCGCAGATTTTGCAAAAACTTCACGAATACGAGAGAGGCCGTCTACCGAGTTGGTGAGTGTGACGATCGCATCCGCATGAGTGTGGTCAACGAACTTGAACGGCAGGATGGCGTGAAGAATTGCCTCGACCGAAGCGGGCGGTGCGGACGCATCGAGCGAGTATGAGGACAGCTCGTTGGTCATTCTCAAGTCCGTGAGCTCAGCCAGCTCTGCAAGCTCTTTCGTCGGGTCACAGCGAAGCGGAGTGAATCCTTTCGTATCGATGTCGATCAGGTCGTGGCCGCTTCCCTTGACGTAAAGAATCTCCACGGCGCGTCCAGATACGTCGTCTCCAATCGTCTTGACGGAGGTGTTCCCGCCACCGTGAAGGACGAGGGTGTCGTCGCGGCCGAGCAGTCGCGAGGAATAAATGCGCTGCGCGAGATCGTCGCGAAAGGTAGAGGCTTCGACATTGTCCCACAGATTCCGCGGCATTTATGGTATTTGAGACGGGGGCTTGGTCATTTTGCTGGGTCAAAGATAGCGCCCGCGGATGTCGTGCCAACGTAGCGCTTCCACCGACCAGTCAACTGCAGCCTCCATCCCGGGGGCAATATATTGACTAGTCAGACTAGATAGAATAAACTAGCACGCATGAGGAACACCTACTCGCTCTACGAAACGAAAGCCCGACTCTCAGCCATTGTGAAAATGGTTCGAGAAGGCAGCACCGTCGTTGTGACTCTCCACGGCGAGCCCGTCGTCGAGATCAGGCCCATCGAAAGTCATGGCACCGGATTGAAGGCGAGAATGAATGAACTCGCGGATCGCGGAGTGATCGTGCGTTCGGCACCATCGCATCAGCTTCCGGGCGGCGTTGCCCGAAAGCCGGGCGCGCTTAGAAGGTTTCTCGCAGATCGCGATTGATGTCTGTCGCCTACGTCGACACCTCGTGC
>JBDUEH010000093.1:0-7769 GCA_040002555.1 Gemmatimonadales bacterium
TGTTGCCGAGGAATTCGTCGGCGAGAAGCATCTGCCGGGGATCGAGCTCGAGAAGACTGACCTGATCGCGCAGGTGGTCGCTCAAATCCCGCGATGCGACGGTGACCGGCTCGTAATACTCGCGCTCTTCATGCTCTTCGCGACGTCCACCGGCTGTATCGAATCCGTCTAGCAGGATCTCTTCCCAATCGATTTCCTCACCCCGCTCTTTTTCTTCCGGACTCTCGGCTACTGCATCGGGCTCGCTTTCAGTCTGCTCTTCTTCGTCTTCTTCTTCGGCTTCAACAAGGTCGAGAAACGGGTTATTCAGCAGCTCCTGTTTGAGATGTTGTTGGAGATCGAGCAATGGCATGTAAAGCAGATCCATCGCCTGATAAAGGCGAGGATTGATCTTCAGCTCTTGCCGAAGCTGCGTTGACTGACTCATTCCTGGCTTCACGATCCTGCTCCTGCTGCCTTCACGTGTGAAAAACGCTGGCGTAACCGCGCCGTAAGCGTGGGGCCGAGGTAGATATCGGCCACCGTGTCGTCGAAGACCAAGTCACGAACAGTGCCCGAGACTTTGACCTGTCCGTCGAACATAATGTACGCCCGATCGACGATGTCGAGGGTCTGCTCGACGTTATGGTCGCTGATGAGGACGCCGATTCCCCGGTGCCTCAGGCCAGCTACGATTGTCTGGATGTCATGAACGGCTATGGGGTCAACACCCGCAAATGGCTCGTCAAGCATCATGAACTTCGGGTCGGTAACCAGGGCGCGCGTGATTTCCAGCCGCCGCCGTTCGCCGCCCGACAGCGAATACGCCTTGTTCTTTCTAAGACGCTTGATGCTCAACTCGTCCAGCAACTTCTCCAGCCTCTTATGACGCTCGGCGCGCGACAATGGCAGGGTCTCCAGGACGGCCATGATGTTGTCCTCTACAGACAACTTTCTGAAGACCGATGGCTCCTGTGACAAATACCCGATTCCGAGTCGGGCCCGCTTGTACATGGCCATGTTGGTGATGTCCTGTCCGTCGAGCAGGATTCTTCCCTGCTGCGGCTCGATCAGGCCGACAATCATATAGAATGTCGTCGTCTTTCCGGCTCCGTTTGGTCCGAGAAGCCCTACGATCTCTCCCTGCTGAAGGCGCAGGCCGACATCGTTCACAACTGCGCGTCGCCGGTAGCTCTTCATCAGATGCTGAGCTTCCAGAATGCTTCCATTCGGAACGATGCGAGGCGCGGCCGTGAGCTCCGACAACGAGTGCTCGCCGGTATGACGAATAACTTCCGCGATCTCGCCTTTGTTTGGTCCGATATCGCTCCAGACCGAATCGGTTAACTGAATACGCGCTACCGAAAGGTCTGCGTCCGAGTCGAGCGGGTTGACGATCCCATCGCCGACCATTCGTGGAATGATCGATCCGGCCAGATAGGCTTCAACTTCATCGAGTCCCAGCCGTCCGGCCTCGCGCTCCGCGTCCTTGCCTTCAGCTCGAAGTGTTCTAAGGAACTCGTCGCGGTAGCGAATGACGACGTTGTGCAGGGGTGCGGACCCGCTCGCATTTGCTTCGCTGACGATTGCGCCGAGGGCAATTGACATCGAGCGCTCGTCGCCGGACAGCTTGCTGATGATCTCGCGAATTCGCGGGGAGAATGATTCAAAGCTCATGGAGTCTTTCGAGGCCCGTTGGCGGGCGGGTTTGGTGCTGTGCCGGATTTCAGCGGAGATGCTGCCTTCGATGCCGGCGCAGTTGTGGCAGGAATTGGCTCGAGGTACACTCCAGACGCCTTGTCTGTAACATCCACCTTGCTTACCGCCTTGTTTGCAAACAGCACGGTGATAACTCGGCCCCGGACATAGTTCACATTCGGAAGGGCCTTTGTTCTGGGGTTGCCGGCGAGTTGGTAGTACGAGCTGGCGTTTCCTGTTGCGACGATGCGTTTCGCCTGCGGCCGACTCGTGGTGTCTCCCGTAGCAGCGGTGTCGAATTCGGCGATCACGACGTCGCCGCGCATCCAGTCACGCTCATCCGAAATGATATGGGCAGTATCAGGGGCGCTGTTGGCGTAAGCTTTTCCGACGGCTCTCACTTCCCTGAGTCGCTGGGCGGGCATTCGGGCGTCGATCGAGTCAGCGGTTACCTCACGATCCGGCGACAACGCTTTCGCGCGCGACTTGCTTCCCCACGCCATCACCTGCTGGAGCTGGTTTTCCTTAATCCGAAGATCGACGGAATCGGCGACGAGCTCGAGGTCCTGACTGAGCACATGACCATGCGGCGTCGCGACTACGCGCTCGAGCTGGCGAGCCTTGGAAAACAGGTCGATAACGCCGCCGGTCAATGTGAAAGGACGGCCCGTTCTGCTGGCGATCGATGGCGTGCGCATGAGGCGGGCGAAATCTCGCGTCCCGTCAAGAAATACTGAATCGCCCTTCGCGATGAGATCGGGTCGGGAGATCGAGACGTTGCCCGACGCGTAGACGAGATTCTCGCCTTCAGCGACAATGGTATTCGCGTCAACCTCGGCTGGCTCGGGCTTGTCGTTGGTCGCGCTTTTTTGAACGATCGACATGTGTGGACGCTGACTGGCGATGGTTCTCGGCTGCGGGCGCGCGGTAGTCGCGCGGTAGTAGTCAATCAGCGGACCCTTGATTGTCGTTCCGCTTTGCGTCTTTACGTTGACGTTTCCCTCAGCGCGAAGCCGATCCTCCAGTTGATAGTAGGTCATTCTATCGGAGTCGACTTTCGCGCGAGCCTCTGTGTAATGCACGCTGCCTATCATGTATAGGACGTTCTGGTCCCCATAGTACTCGGCGCTGTCGGCAACGAGAGTGTTGTCCTGTCCCTGGCAATGGTAGGTAACGCCTCCGCCCTGGAAGAAGTTGTAACGCTCGCTCGGCAACTTCATGGCATTTGTTCTGGTATTGCCGCTGCTTGACTCATACTGGAGCACGCATTGTCTCGCAGGCGTCTGCGACGTCGCAACGGTTGGAGCGGCGCCCACTACCAGCGCAACAACGAAGCATCGAGTCATGCGAGAACGCGTGGCGGTCATTGACCCGGCAGCGTCACTGCCCCGGTCGAGCCGCTCTTTGTTCTCAGAATTCTTACGTTCTGCATGTTGGGATCTGATCGAAACCCAACGCCCACGAGGCGACGGCCTGGTTCAGTCAGGACAAAGGCGCTGTCGCTGGAGATCTCGTTCATCGCCTGATCGAATTTCAGCTCAGGTGTCGTAAGCCGACGGCCTTCCTCGGTAATCACCACGACGTTGCCGCGTGCCACCATACTCCCGGTGCGGCTTCGATATGTCCCGCGCTTCGACGTCAGGTACGCATCGCGAGCACCAGTGGTCGTGTAGAATGTCGCATCCACTTTTCGCAGCTCGACGCGCGTGTTGTCCTCGAAGAAATACGCAGTGTCCGACAGCAGCTCGGCCCGCGACAAACCCTTATCCGTAAGGTTGAAATGCGCGCCATACATGATCTGATCGGCAGAATCAGCGAGCGATGCGCCCCTGACGATTGGAGGGGCTGTTCGATTGTCGCAGGCCGATACCAGCGCGATCGCAGCCGAGACTGCTATCAACGACAGGGCGCGTCTCATACCACTCCGGCGCGCATCAGGTCATGAAGGTGAATGACACCCACCAACTTGTTAGACGCGTCGATGACCGGCATCGATATAATGCCGTGCTGTTCCATTCTATAGACCACGGCGCTCCCAAGCTCGTCATCGTGCGCGAGCCTTGGCGTTTGAGTCATGATCGTTCGTACCGGTACCGGCATTACGTTGTCTTCGCGTTCCATCAATCGGGTAAGGTCGCCTGACGTGACGACGCCCGCGACAGTGCCATCTTCATTTTTCACGACTGCGATCCCGCGTCGCTCGGCGAGCTGAACGACGGCTTCGCGCATCGTTGCGCTCAGCGTCAACACAGGAAGCAGGTTTCCGGTGACCATAACGTCCTTCACCTGGGTGAGCAGTTTTCGACCAAGCGAGCCCCCCGGATGAAGTCGAGCAAAGTCCCCTGCTTGAAACCCCTTCACTTCAAGAAGTGCCACCGCTAGCGCATCACCGATTGCGAGCGCGACAGTCGTGCTGGTGGTGGGCGCAAGGTCGTGCACGCATGCCTCTTCGCTGACCCAGGCGTCGAGCGCCACCTCTGTATGACGCGCCAAGGTAGAGTTCATGTCACCTGTGATCGCGATGGTACAGACGCCAAGGCGCTTGAGATGATCGAGAAGCGCAACAAGTTCGTCAGATTCTCCGCTCTTCGAGATCAGGATCGTCACGTCTGACTTGCCGACGATCCCCAAGTCTCCGTGAAGACTTTCCGCTGGATGAAGGAATGTCGCAGGCGTGCCCGTCGAAGTCAGCGTCGCAGCGATCTTTCTGCCGATATGCCCGGACTTGCCGACACCAGAAACAATCGCCCGGCCGGTGCACTGTGCCAGGAGTTCCACGGCGCGCGCAAAATTGTCATCGATCCGCTTTTCACTTTCTTCAAGTGCCTGGCGTTCCATTCGGACGACACGTCGCCCGCGCTCGATGATCTCCGAATGGTTCATCTGTGGACGTTCTCCCAGAGGGACACCAAGCGGCCAACCAGCGCTTCCAGATCGGAAAGCCGCACCATATTCGGCCCGTCGCTCGGCGCGTTGTCAGGATCCGGATGCGTCTCGAGAAAAATTCCGTTGGCTCCTGCTGCGATGGAGGCCATGGCAAGCATCGGAATGAATTCGCGAGCTCCGCCGCTCGATCCGCCGTCGCCGAGCCCAGGTCGCTGAACGCTGTGTGTGGCGTCGAATATCACCGGAACGCCGGTAGCTTCGCGCATTCGAGTGAAGCTCCGCATGTCAACGACAAGATCGCCGTATCCGAAAAATGTGCCGCGCTCGGTGACAGCGATTTCGTTTCCTGACGGTCCCGCCGCGCGAACCTTCTCGACTGCTCCACGCATTCCTTCCGGGAGAAGCCATTGACCCTTTTTCACATTCGTCGGCTTGCCTGTAGCGCCTGCCGCCTCGAGAAGATCTGTCTGGCGACAGAGGAAAGCCGGTATTTGGAGAGCGTCAACAACCTCCGCCGCCTCAGCACATTGCTCGGGAAGATGCACGTCGGTGATCAGCGACATTCCGGTTGCATCCTTCACCCGGCGAAGCGCCTCCAGACCTTCATTCATTCCTGGTCCGCGAGCCGCACCGCGATTCGCACGATTGGCTTTGTCGAAGCTCGCCTTGTAGATGATTCCGCCTGGAACCATCGGAGCGAGGCGCTGAAGCTCTTTCGCGATCGCCAGGTTCAAGGCATCGCCTTCTACTACACACGGACCGGCGATGATGAAAAGCCGGTCGGTTGGAAAAAGTGAAGACACCTATTCGGCTGTTTCGAGCGCGGCCCGCATTCGCTCGGCGCGACCACTCTTGGCTTTTACCGCAGCACCGATAAACCCGGCGAACAGCGGATGCGGGCGCATCGGTCGCGACTGGAGCTCGGGATGGAACTGGCAGCCGACAAACCACGGATGCGTCGGCAGCTCGACGATCTCGACTAGCGATCCATCAGGCGACAGGCCGCTCAGGGTCAAACCATGCTCGACGAAGGAATCGCGATACGCATTTGAGACTTCATATCGATGACGATGACGCTCGCTCACCTGCGGCGCACCATAAATCTCGGCCGCTCGTGTTCCCGCTCCAAGCTTGCACGGGTATGCTCCGAGGCGCATGGTGCCGCCCATGTCGGTGACGTGCAGCTGCGATTCCATCAAGCATATGACGGGATTTCCGCACTCTGGGGCGAATTCACTGGAGTGACTGTCGTCGAGGCCGATGACGTTGCGGGCAAACTCGATGATCGCGGTCTGCATACCGAGGCAGATCCCAAAAAACGGAACGCCGGCTTCACGTGCGTAGCGGATTGCCTCGAGCATTCCTTCCACGCCACGTACGCAGAAGCCGCCGGGAATGAGAACCCCGTGGAAATCCGCGAGCAGCTCGCGAGTTTTCTCGCGCCCGCTGAACATGTCGCTAGCGAGCCACGAGATCTCGACACCTACGTCATTTCCAATCCCGCCGTGAATGAGCGCTTCCTGCACACTCTTGTAAGAGTCGATTAGCTCGGTGTACTTGCCAATCACTGCAATTTTGACTCGAGCCGATGGGTCAACAACGCGCCGAACCATGTCCTTCCACGCTGACAAATCCGGCGCCTTCCTGCCGAGTAGTTGAAGGCGGTGCATCACGCGCTCGTCGAGACCCTGCTCGTGGAACGAAATCGGGATCTCGTAAATGGTCGGTACATCCCTGCTCTCCACTACCGCGCCAAACTCCACGTTGCAGAAGAGGGCGATCTTGCGTTTCACCTCTTCCGATAGAGCACGCTCGGTACGGCAGATCAGGATGTCCGGCTGAATTCCGATTTCCATCAGCTCGCGAACGGAGTGCTGCGTCGGCTTCGTTTTTACTTCACCCGCGGCAGCGATGTAAGGCACGAGCGTAAGATGAATGAAGATTGCGTTCTCCCGTCCGATCTCGTGCCTGAACTGTCTGATTGCTTCGAGGAACGGCAGGGATTCGATGTCTCCGACGGTGCCGCCAATTTCGACGATGACTACATCGCTTTCCGGAGCGAGGCGCTTCATCGCCGCCTTGATCTCGTCCGTGATGTGCGGAATTACCTGAACGGTGGAGCCTAGGTACTCCCCGCGCCGTTCCTTGGTGATGACGTTCAGGTAGATGCGGCCGGTCGTAACGTTGTTGGCTTGCGACAGCGGACGATCGATGAAGCGCTCGTAATGACCGAGATCGAGATCGGTCTCCGCGCCATCGTCGGTCACGAACACTTCGCCGTGCTGAAACGGTGACATGGTCCCAGGGTCGACGTTCAGGTAGGGATCGAACTTCATGATCGTCACGCGCATTCCCCGCTCGACGAGGAGCCGGCCAATCGATGCCGCGGCAATTCCCTTCCCGAGTGACGAAACGACACCGCCCGTCACGAAGATGTACCGCGTCTGCTGTTTTGACTGTGACTGCATTGGTTACCGTCCGGCGATGAATTCGTGCCACCGCGCGTTCGCGCGGCTCAAGTCGTCTTCAGTGTCGATCCCGCTCGCTGGCGTTTCCTCTGCGATCGCTACTCCAATCGGAATTCCGTCCGCGAGTGGCCTGAGCTGCTCGAGGCGTTCCGTATTCTCGAGCGGGTGAGGTGGTAGCGAGACCCAGCGTTCAAGCGCACTTCGGGAATATGAATAAACGCCAATGTGCTGCAGCATCCTGATTTCCGCTGCCTCGATTGCGCCCTGTTCTCGCGGGAAAGGAATTCCTGCGCGAGAGAAGTAGAGTGCACGGCCGTCGTTCCCGAGAACGACCTTCACGATATTGGGATTTGAGGCGACATCCCATGATGCAGGGGACGCCGAAGTACCGATCGGAAAACGGCCGGACGAAACGATCTCAGCAGCTCCGGCTACTGCGGCTTCTCCGATGAATGGCTCGTCGCCCTGCACGTTCACGATGGTCGTGAAGTCAGCGAATCGCGGCATCCTTGCGACTTCGGCGACGCGCTCTGTACCAGAGATGTGCTGATTACTTGTGATGACACATTCGGCGCCGGCAGACCTGACTGTTTTCGCAACAGATTCGTCATCTGTTGCGACAACGCAGACCTCGGCCGCCTTCATTGCAGACACGCGTTCCCATACACGGACAATGAGGGGAACGCCGGCGAGAAGTCGAAGGGGTTTTTGGGGGAGTCTGACTGCGGCGAGGCGCGC
>JBDUEH010000094.1:0-7735 GCA_040002555.1 Gemmatimonadales bacterium
ACCACTGCTTCCCTTCGACGGGCCCAATCTCGATCGCGACGATCAACTCGTCGGAGCGCATAACAGTCTTCCGATATCCAGTGTAGTACTCGTTGATTCCAACGCGTCGCTCGCCATCAACGCTCCGAAGCACTACTACCGCATCAACTGCCGAGAGAACGGGGACTCCATCGGCAGCCGGAGATCCGTTTGCAATGTTTCCGCCGAGCGTGCCGCGATTCTGAATCTGAACCCCGCCGACGAGCCCTGATGCTTTCGCCAGCATTGGAACGTGCTCGTTCACGAGGTGCGATTGCATCAGCGATGTGTAGCTGGTCAATGCGCCAATCACGAGCGCGTCGTCGCGCTTTGCGATGGTTCGAAGCTCGTCGAGCGCCCAGATGTCGAGGAACTGCCGCTCTACAAGCGTGCCGAAGTTCGACGCGACGTAGACGTCGGTAGCGCCAGCGACCGGCATTCTCTTTTCGTCGCGCAGGATCCGTAGCGCTTCATCCACCGTATTGGCTTTCCGAAGATTCATCTCCGAAACGGCGGTCTTCATTCGATCACCAGCGTGCCTGCGCTCTCTGGTACGGGCATTCCCTTCCACTTGAGCACCGCTCGATAGATAGCTGAGTAGCCAGTGCAGCGGCAGAGATTTCCTGCGAGCGCGGTTTTCACATCGTCCAATGTCGGCGCATCACCGAGTTTCATCGCTGCCATGATCATTCCCGGCGTGCAGATGCCGCATTGCGCACCGACTTCGTTCATGAACAACTCCTGAAGCGGATGGTTGCCGCCGAGCCCTTCGATGGTGACGACATCTGCTCCTTCGACTTGACCAGCCGGGATGATGCACGAACACACCGGCTCGCCGTCGATGAGCACTGTGCACGCGCCGCACTCCCCTTCGCCGCAACCTTCCTTTACTCCCGTCATCAGACATTCTTCGCGAAGAACATCTATCAATCGGGCCGCAGGGTTTCCCGAGATTTCCTTTGTCGAGCCATTCAGCGTGAATTGCATCAGGTGGCGGCACAGGTCGAGAGATGCTCGGGAGTCGCGGGAATATCCCGCACGTCGATGCCCAATTGCCTCAATGCATTCACCACTGCTGGTGCAGGTCCGTCCATTGGGAGTTCACCAAGTCCCTTTGCGCCAAACGGCCCGCCGGGATACGGATTTTCCATCATCACTACATCGAGCTCCGGCATGTCGAGCGTAGTTGGTATCACGTAGTTGGTGAGCTGGCCGTTCGCCATCGCGCCGTTGCGCATCACGACTTTTTCGAGAAGCGCGTACCCGAGACCCTGCGCGGTTCCGCCTTCAATCTGTCCGCGAGCGAGTGCGGGGTGAATCGGTCTGCCGAACTCCTGCACCGCGGTGAGTTTGATCGGCTTCACTTCGAACGTATCGGGATCGAACTCGAGTTCGGCCACGTCGCATCCCCATCCGTAGGTCGCGTACGCATCGCCGCGATACAGCGAATCGTCCCACTGAATCCAGTCGGGTGGCTCGTACGTCCGCTCGACAGACAGCTCGCCGTTCTTCGCGTAATACTCGGCCGGACTAAACCCGCCGAGTTTCTCTTTCATTTCGCGCGAGCAGTCTTCGAGAATCTTGCCGACGACCATGCAGGTGCGCGATGCGACAGTTGGTCCGCTGTCGGCGACTTTCGATGTGTCGGGTTGAGCGACTTCGACGCTCTCATACGGTATTCCCAACGCGTCCGTGACGATCTGCGCGTGCATCGTCCGGGTTCCCTGCCCGATCTCTGTGCTTCCCACCGCTATGCGCACTCCAGTTGGCGTAAGCTCCAGGCGCGCTTTCGACTTCAGGTTCTTCTCGCCAGCACCGGTGAATCCTGCGCCGTGATAGAAGAGAGCCAGCCCGATCGACTTGTTCGTTCCTTTCCACGCAGCGCGCTTCTTGACGAAATCAGTGCGACGCACTGCTTCCTCGAGCACCATGTGCGCACTGCAGTCATCGCGCAGAGTCTGTCCCGTTGCCGTGATGTCACCGGGCTTGAGTGCGTTCAGCCTTCGCAGCTCGATCGAATCCATCCGGAGCTGCTCGGCGATTCGTTCCATGTGTACTTCGACGGCGAACTCCGTTTGCGGCGCGCCGAATCCTCTGAACGCACCGTTTGGAGGAGTGTTCGTGAAGACGGCCCTGCCTCGAATGCGCGTGTTGTCGCACAGATACGGACCGGCCGCGTGAATGCAACCGCGCGAGAGAACTGTCGGGCTCAGCGTGACGTACGCGCCGCCGTCGAGAATCACGTCGACATCCATCGCTACGAGCTTTCCTGCTCTCGTTACTGCCGTGCGATGACGAACGATCGACGGATGGCGTTTGGTCGTCGCGACCATGTCTTCTTCGCGATCGTAGATGATCTTCACGGGACGTCCCGACTTGATCGCGAGCATCACCGCATGTCCGGCGATCATCGACGGATATTCTTCCTTCCCGCCAAACCCACCGCCCGTTTCGGTTTGAATCACGCGAACGTTCGGGTGAGCGGAACCAAGTAGGCAGCGAAGCGCCTTGATGACATAGAACGGGCACTGAACGGAGCCGTAGATAGCAATTCCGCCATTTTCGGGAACGGCGATCACACCGTTAGGCTCGATGTAGACATGCTCTTGGTGCCCAGTGGTGTATGTGCCTTCTACGATCACGACATCATCGCGACTCAATGCAGCATCTACGTCGCCCTTCAAGATCTCGACCGACTTGAATACGAGATCCGATTTTTCCGGATCGAACAACGGCTCATCTTCTTCGTACTCGATGACAACTTTTGCGGCGTTGAGCTTTTCCTTGTCTTCGTGCGCGAGCAACACGATCGGTTCAGCCATATGCTTCACCTCATGCTCGGCCAGGAACGGCTGGTCCTGCGACATGAGGTCAACAGCGTTTTTTGACGGAACGTCGGTGTAATCCACAATGGTGAAGCCGGCCGTGTCGAAATCGTATCGGATCGACTTGATACGTCCGCGCGGGATCGTTGACCGGATCGTTCGCCCGTGGAGCATGCCCGGAAACCCGATGTCATCCGCGTAAAGGGCGGCACCCGTTGCCTTGCCTATGCCGTCCTTTCGGGCGACGCTGTTTCCGACGGCTGACATTCCGATCTTACCCCGATTTGTCGAGAGCTATTTCGCGAAGCTAGCAGGACAAAATGCCCTGCGTGGTGAGGAGCGGCAACTGGCACGACCGTTGCCTTTGGGGGGGCATGGAGGAGCAGGTACCACCCCCCGAAAAAGAGAAGCGATGGATTCCCGGAGCGTGGATCGCTGTGCGAGTCGCACTCGCGTGTCTCGCGTTCATCGCGCTGCGGCGCGAACTGGTCCGCGTCAGCGCTTCTGATATCCGGCATGCGATCGCCACCTTTGGACCTGGCTCGGTCGTCGCGGCGCTGATTTGTGCCGGTGCCAGCTTCCTCACTCTTGCAATTTTCGAAGTTCTCGCGCTCCGAGATGCGGCCGCCTACGAGGGAGGCGAGTCTGCACGAACCGTTCCGGCTCGCGTCGCAATTGTTACGTCATTCGTATCCAATGCATTGAGTCAGTCGATCGGCTTTGCCGTGTTGACCGGAAGCGCAATCCGGATGCGCGTCTATTCGCGGTACAGCCTGAGCGCAGCCGCGATCGCGCGCATCAGCACATTTGTGACGATTACTGCGACTCTTGGCCTTCTGGCAGCTGGCGCCGTTGCGATGTTCGAGACACCTGCCGCGATTCCCACAAGGTTCGGTGTATCCCTCAGGGTCTTTGGTGTCGCTTTATCGATCCCGGCCATCGCGTACCTGTTGTGGGCAATGGTAGGTCGCGGCACAATCGGCGGCGCGACGTGGTTCATCCGGCCTCCTTCGCGCCGGCTCGCGCTCGCGCAGGTCACACTCTCGGTGATCGACTGGCTTCTCACAGGCACCGTGCTGTTCGTTCTCCTTCCCTCATCCACAACCGTGGGATACGCCGCATTCCTCGGCGTTTACCTGGTGGCGCAGACGGCAGGCGTAGTCAGTCACGTCCCCGGCGGATTCGGCGTTTTCGAGGGCGCATTCATCTCGCTGCTCTCTGTATCTGATCCGGGAATGAACGCCAGCGTCGTCGCGGCGTCGCTGGTCGTGTACCGAATCGTGTACTACCTCCTTCCCCTAATCATCGCCATGGTGATTGCGGGAGTAGTCGACGTTCTCGCCAGAAAGCCTGTCATCGTCCTCCAGCCATGGGTAATGCCTGTATTCGTGCACGGGACGGTGGATGCCCGCTGATACTCTCCGACTTCGCCGCACTGGCACGCGGACGCACGACACCCCCGCAGTAACGATTAAGTGTGACGAAGATTGCGAATGGCTCATCGACAACTCCGCGGCGTACGATCGAATCATCGAATCGATTATCGCCGCGAAGGTCTCGATCAGAATCAGCCAGCTCGCCTTTGACTCCGACTGCATTGCGTACGGCAGCGCGGGATCGCCGGACTTGAGCCTCGCAGGAATCGTTGCCGCCGCCGCGAGAGATCGTGGAGTGGATGTTCGCATCCTGATGAACCAAACGCTCCTCCTCGACACAGTCACGCCTCTTCGCAAATGGCTTGCGTCTCATTCTGCCAAAGCGGTGAGAGTGAGAGGTGTCAGCAGGTTTCCGCAGCTGCTGCATGCGAAAATGGTCGTCGTCGATGACGCCGAGGTCTTTCTGGTCGGGTCGCCATTCGTGAATGGCTATTGGGACGACTCGCGCCATGCTCCAACCGATTCACGACGGCCCATGCGCGAGCTCGGAGGACGTCCGCTTCACGATGTCTCGGTGCGTTTGACCGGAAGCCCGGTTGTCGAAGCAGCCGCCATGTTCGACGAATGGTGGAAGACGGCAAATGGAGAGTGCGTCGAGGATGCTTCTCCGGTTGTTGTTCCGCTCGTTCCGCGCGTCGCGAGCAAGACCGCGGCAGTTCACCTCACGTCTACTTGTCCCGGCAGCACTGCCAGAAGAGGACGAAAGGACATCCTCGCTGCATGCCTCGACGGAATATCACGGGCACGGTCACTCATTTACATCGAACATCAATACCTGAGTGCTCGCCCTGTCGTGAAGGCGTTGAGCGAGGCCCTTGACAAAAATTCGGAGCTCGAGCTGATCGTTGTCCTCAACCAGAACCCTGACATAACGGCGTATCGCCGCTGGCAGAACGATCGCCTGGCGCAATCCGGTCTTGGCGATCATCAAAGAGTCGGAGTGTTCTCATTATGGAGCGCGACTACTACGAAGGTCGGGCGCATCGAGGCCGCGACTCAGATTTTTGTTCACAGCAAAGTGATGCTGGTTGACGACCAATGGGCGATGGTGGGATCAGCCAACCTCGACGGCGTTTCGCTCCATTCGTACGGCGATGATTTTGCCGGGCCTGTTGCGCGCCGCGTCTTCCGCAACGTCAGGAATTTTGACGTGAATGCGATTGTCCGCGACGGATGCGACGATGTCCCGCGCAACGGCTTCGTGGCGTCACTTCGCTCGAGACTTTGGGCAGAGCACCTTGGTATGAACGTAAGAGCGATGGCTGCGCGTCCGGCGGAAGGATGGCTTCCGCTGTGGCGGAATCGGGCACGCGACAACGTCCTGGCGCTCAAATCCAACGACTCACGCCATCGCTACCACGGATCGGTCCTGCCATACAGCACGAAGCCCACTCCCGCCACGCAATGGCTCGAGCTCGGGATCAGCGCGGTGGCAGCATCGCGCTTGCTTCAATTCGACCCGGGTTGGATGGAAGTCTACCTTAGTCCCAATTGGGTCCGGAATATGTGGCTGTGAACACGGCAGCCGCCGAGGAAGAATTTCGCAGCTTTGTTGAACAACCAGCCTTCCCTTGTCTCGCGGGAAAGGGCCTGGTTCGCCAGCGCGGCTACACTTTGCGCGTCTACGACTCCCTCGGCTCTGCATCCGCCACGACCCAGCTGGGTGACGATCTTAACTCGTTTACAGCGACCGAGGAGCTCGATGGTTCGTCGCTCGTCGCGTTCGTTGCGGTCTTCAGGGGCCGTCCGCCTAAAACCGAAGAAGTATTCGAGCGCTCCCTTTGGTCCCAGCTCCAGGAGCTTCACGACACTGACGAAGCGCGCGAATGGGATCCCGCTGTCAGCTCAAACCCTGAAGACTCGAATTTCGGATTCAGCTTTTCCGGCCGGGCATTCTTTGTTGTTGGGTTGCATCCCGGAAGCTCCCGAATCGCTCGCCGATTCTCACGCGCCGCACTCGTCTTCAATCCGCACGCGCAGTTCGACAGGCTTCGGCGAGAAGGGCGATTCGATCGCCTTCGCTCTGCAATTCGGGAACGCGATCTGGCCTTGCAGGAAGAGCCGAATGCAAGCCTTGCCGATTTCGGCGTGAGATCCGAAGCGCAACAATACTCTGGAAAAGCCGCCGAGCCGGATTGGCGTTGTCCGTTCCATCCGCGCCCGAAATGAGACTGGAAGAATCACGGCACCTGGATCCTCAGACCGGTACTGCACTGATCGTCCGCGCGGGACAGACGCTCAAGATCATCGACCCAGACGGAGAGCAGGTTTCCGACCTCACATCGTTCTCTCTCGAGAACACGTCGGAGTGGCTGTCATCGGGCCGCACGATCGACTACGCGAACACGATCTACCTCTCCACCGGCCACAAACTCTACTCCAACCGAAGTCGGCCGATGTGGACGATCATCGACGATACCGTCGGTCGTCACGATTTCCTGCTGACGCCGTGCAGTCCCGAGACGTTCTCGATCATCTACGGCAAAACTGAATATCATCCGAGCTGCTTTGAGAACCTGGCGAAGAGTCTGTCCGCTTTCGGCATCGCGCCGGACACAATCCCGACGACCTTGAACATCTTCATGAACGTCGAGGTCCAGCCATCTGGAGAGTTGAAAATTGGGCCGCCAAAGTCTCGGGCTGGCGACTATCTCGTTCTCCGCGCAGAAATGGATCTCATCGTCGGAGTTACCGCTTGCTCAGCCGAGTTGTCGAACAATGGCTCGTTCAAGGCGATTGATGTTGAGCTCCATTCTCCTGACGGCAATTGACACAGAGGCCACACAGACCACAGAGACACCCTCGACATCCTGCTGACACAAAGCCGACCAATTCGAGCGCAGGATTTCATTTTTGGATCAAACGGCGGAACAACTCTCCATCGCCTGCCAGCGCCTCAATTTGTTGTTTCTGCGGACTCTCGAGTACGGAGAACTCGCATCGGCGTCGCAGCGTGACGAAGAATTTTTCCACGGTATGCCACTCCACCCAGAAACACCCGCGATCCAAGCGCCAGCCAGCTGCACACCGCGCGCTCGGCTACCCAACCAGGCGACAGCAGCGACGCGGAGAATGGGAAGTATCGAGTTGCCCCAGCGCGGCGACGGCCGGCCTCGGCAATGGCGATGACAGTGACTATTAGGGCAGCTAGTGCGAGCCAGTCTCCTCTCGCCGCAAGCGCGATCACTATCGGAAGAATCGCGAGTTGAACTGCAAGCCTCGTTGGCCTCGCAAGCTCGTCGTATGCCTGCCGCACTCGCTGCGACCAGAAGTGACGCGCGGTGGACGGTCGTCGCATGATGTAGATGTCGGGACGGACGATCTGCCGTCCACCCGATGCTTCGACAGTTCGAACGAGCTCGAGATTTTCGAACATCGCGCTTCCATCGTATCCGTTCGTTCGTCGCAATGCAGATCGCCTGACACCAAGCGTTCCTGGCCAGTCTCCGCCGGTCA
>JBDUEH010000095.1:0-7690 GCA_040002555.1 Gemmatimonadales bacterium
GGAGCAGGGTGACGAGGCAGAGCGTCGCCGCGACGAGAAGCATGATGACATGCTTGGTCGGCGAGATATCGATCGCGAACGACCCAAGGTGAATTGGCGCCCATCGTGGCAGCTCGGCTTCGCAGATGAACCCGGCTTTGAGGCAGGGATAATCGATCGCGTGAGCGTCGGTGATGTGCGGGGTAATGAAGTCCTGGCTAAGCATCATATGCTAAAAGCAGAGATTCGAGCAGCATGGAAACGAACAGGAACACGGCGAAGCTTACGAGCGCCGCGGTCAGCGGCAAGGCCAGCATTTTGACGAGGAAAAATCCGTAGAAAGCGAGGACGGTTCCCCTGAAGATCGTACCGAGGCCCCATGCAGCGAGGGCGTTGGTTTTTCCGGCGATGTGAACGAGCGTGAAGGCCGACATCTGGACTACAGCGGCGAGGACGCCGCTCGCAATGAGGGCGTGCCTGTCCGCATCAGTTCTGAAACCAAGAGAGAGCAGCAAGCCGGTGACGAGGAGCAGCGCGACGAGAGAAATGGTCGACCGCGCCATCCTGTTCACCCCTGACTCTCCTTTTTCTGTCTCCGGGCTTCGTCGTCAGCTTTTTGGGCAGCCGACAGCTTGCGGTACATACTGTAGAATGCAGCGCCACCGCCGATGAAGACTCCGGCGAGGAGGAACCATGGTGAGGAACCCAGTTTTTTGTCGATCCATTGTCCAAGGAGCAGGAAAACGACCATGGAAACGGCGAACTGGAGTCCTGCACCGGCGAATGATCCGACGTTGATGGGCTCCGGTGTATTGGGGCCCGGCGACTGCGGCGAATCGCTTTTCATTCTGGGTGGAATTTAGGGGCTTGTGACTTTTTTCACAAGCCAGGGAGGACCTGTCGGGTCAGGCCAGCTTTCGAAGAGGTTTAAGTTAGAACTTACGCAAATCTTCGTCTTCATCGAAGCTGATATCCAGGTGCACAAGGATCCTATTTTCGATCTCGCTTCTCTGGCTTCATCAGTAATCGAACCGATCGCAGCAAGGAGCCTGAGCTTGGAGATCGCCTGCATCTGGTGCACCAGGAAAATGCTCGAGAAGTCAGGCGTTACAGTGCCCTTGGAGAGCAAAACCTCGAAGGGATAAACTGCGCGCCTTTTACCTTTGAATTTGGTGACCGAGACGACAGTGACCATCTCGAAATTTGCGTTGAAGGCATTGTTCGAAACCACTATCACGGCGCGCCCTCGCCCTTTTTTTTCTCGACCCAGGCCCAGTCCGAGATCGGCCCAAAAAGTGTCCCATCGCCTGACCGACCCTGATTACGTCACTAGAGGGTGGGGTCGGAGCCGCCGGCTAAAGTTGGGTCGAACGCTACGGGGTGGTCGCCCATCTCGCGCATGAAAAGAGGGTCTAGGGCCGCCTTTTAGTAGGAAGCGTAGATGCTGGCCTTTCGCCGGTCTCGCAGCTTCGCGCGAACCGCTTCCTCGAAGAATACGTTCGAGCTCGCGACCTCTTCGGATTTCACCAACGTTCTGACTGCCTCATAGACAGGCTCGCTGATCTGAAGACTGATGCGCTTGAGCGGTTCGTTTGGCGATGGCCGTCGCCGGCGTTTCGAAGAACTCTGCTCTGATGACTTGCCCCTCATAAAGACCCTTCCTCTTCTTGATCAAGCATCATCGTCACACATCAACCAACGATCCATCGCTGGGTCCGAAGTATGGCATTAAGTATATCGCATGTCCATTCTTTAATCCGGTCAGACTTCGGAACCGGAAAAGTCAGGGCGGTCAGTTGTGGTGAACCGAACATTGGCCGAAGACCAGTTGTGGCCCGCAAGTCATGAATCTGCCTCAACTTACGCCTTACTTGACTATTGCTAGATCGTCTAATTGTTGATAAGTTCACAGCCTCTCGCCGAATGACGTTTGTGATGTGCACCGTTTTTGAGAACTGGAATAGACGCTCGTGATGACAAATCGTTTGATCATTCCATTGCTTTGTGCGGCATCTGTTGCATTTGCGCGCAGCACAGCGACGCATAAAGAAACTCTTGCGGCATCACCAGTTAGTCACAACACGAAATCGCTCCTCACTTCCAAATTCACCGTGAATTCAAATCACGGTGTTGAATTCAATCTCGACATTCGCAACAACACTGCGAAGATGATCGAACTGAATTTCGCAAGCGGGATGACGCACGATTTCGTCGTGATCGATGCGAATGAAAAAGAAGTGTGGCGCTGGAGCGCGGGGAGAATGTTCACGCAAGCGATGCAGAACGATCTCGTGAAAGGAAAGGAGATTGCGACGTACAGTGAAGCGTGGGATGCGAAGGACGTGCACGGAAAGTTCACAGCCATCGCGACGCTGAAAAGCGAAAATCATCCGATCGAAGAGCGACTTGATTTCGAATTGAAGTAGTCGTCGACATAACGCCCAAATAAGGAAGGCCACGCATGATGCGGGGCCTTTTTTCTTTTTAGCGACGGTGATCTCAACCGGTGAGTGCAACAGATTCACGCATTCATTTGAGGTGATTCTGTGGGGCGTCATCGACGAAGAATACCGATCAGCGAGGCAGAGCGTGCAATTATCTGGAAGCGATGGGGTGAGGGTGATTTGTATCCGGACATTGGAAAGGAGATCGGCCGGGCGGTGCCCACGATTGCGTATTTCGTTATGCGGCACGGCGGGATTGCTCCGGCCAAGACCGTGCTGCACGAGCGTTGAGCCTGATGGAGCGAGAGGAGATATCGCGAGGGCTCGTAGCGGGGAACTCGTTGCGCTACATCGCCAGGGAGCTGGGTCGTGCGCCGTCGAGCATCAGTCGCGAGATTCGTCGGCATGGTGGGACAGCCATATACCGAGCTACTGCGGCAGATAGCAAAGCATGGGATCTCGCCCGACGACCGAAAGAGTGTCGTTTGGCACTGCATGCGGAGCTTCGGAACCTGGTCACGCAGAAACTTCGAAGCGACTGGTCACCGGAGCAGATCTCCAGGTGGCTGGTGAAGACGTATCCTGACGAGCCCACTCTGCACGTGTCTCACGAGACGATTTATCGCACGCTCTATGTGCAGACTAGAGGTGCGCTGAAGGAGGAACTGGTAGCGCACCTGCGCCGGAGCATCGGTGTCAGACGCAATCGGCATGCACGGAACACCGGGCGTTGGCGCGGCCAGATTGTGGGTGCAGTGTCGATTAGCGTCCTCCGGAGGTAGCGGATCGCGCAGTTCCGGGACATTGGGAAGGAGATCTTCTCGCGGGAAGCAAGAGATCGAACATCGCTACGCTGGTCGAGAGGAAGTCACGGTTTGTGATGCTAGCCCGGCTTCACTGTAGCGACTGATGTACAGGTCTATTTCTGCGATCCACAGAGTCCTTGGCAGCGGGGTTCTAACGAGAACACCAACGGTTTGCTCCGTCAGTACTTCCCAAAAGGAATGGATCTGAGCAATGTGACCCAGCGCCAGTTAGAAGTAGTCGTACACAAACTCAACACGCGACCACGAGAAACACTCGACTGGCAAACGCCAGCCAAGGGCCTAGCAGCAACTGTTGCATCGACCGATTGAGTTCACAACGAATATCAATTCAAGACTCGAAACGTGACGATGTGGTTATCGACCTGATCGTCGGCCCCGATCGGACACGCGATCCAAACTGACGCTGCGCTGACGCATGTGACATACTTTAGTCCGAATGCATAAAGTGACTGCTGGGCCGATTCGCCTCTTTGTGTTTGGTGACGCCAGGATCGAGACGCCCGTCGCGGTGATCGAGCCGAGCGCTGAAGTAGCGTTTGCGGCGGCTTTGTATCTGGTTCTCGCGGGGAGCGAGGCAGTTTCGCGTCGAGAGCTCGAGAGTCTCCTCTGGCCTGATGTTGAGCCTGGTACCGCGTCGCATCGGATGCGACAAACTCTTCTCAAACTTCGACAACTAGGCGTTCCTGTCGAAACTGTCGGTAAAACAAAACTTCGGGTGTCGCCCGAAGTTGCGACGTCGGATTTCGAGAGCATGCTGGCGGAACCCAGCCGAATCGAACGGTCTCCAGCCTCGCATTTTGCTATCCTGTCGCACTACGCTCCATCGCTCTCCGATGAATACGCCGATTGGACAGCTGCAAAGAAGCGTGAGATCGGTTCGCGCCTCGAAACTCCTCTTTTGGCGATCGTCTCTGCACACAGGCTCAAGGCGAACTGGGGCGAGGTAGAATCGTGGGCGTTGGCGTTGTTGCGCCTCGCTCCTTTTAATGAAGAAGCGACGCTGGCCCTGGCGGAAGCGCATGCAATGAGGGGAGCGAAACTCGAAGCGTTTCGAATCCTCGATAGTTATTTGGCTGAGGTAGGTGAGGCGAACGCCGACCTTCGATTGCTCGCGACTGTGATGCGAAAGCGAATTGCCGACAGAATGCCGCCGCGACCGCATCAAAGTGGACCAGACACTCCGATGATTGGCCGGGGAGACACGATCAAAACGCTGTCCGAAATGCTGCCATTGGTTAGATCGCGATCCGGTCAGTCCTGCCTTATCCATGGGGATGCGGGGATTGGCAAGAGCAGAGTCTTCGCTGAATTCGCTAACTTTGCGTCCCTGCAGGGTTTTTCGTGTGTTCGAGTTCAATGCAGGGCGAACGACTCGTTTCGTCCGCTGTCTGTTTTCGTGGATCTGGTTCCGCAATTACGATCGCTCCGAGGTGCGATCGGTTGTTCCCCCGAGACGATGAAGCACTTAGACCGACTTACGACGCATAACCAGCGTCCGTTATCGTCTATCTCGCTCCAGGGCGATGCCGAGTTCGCGTATGCGAAGATTCAGATGGCGGTCGCAGATTTGATCGATGCTGTTGCCGAGGAGTCGCCAATTCTCATCCTGATAGAGGACGTGATGCGTCTCGACGAGGCCTCGTCAAGGCTGTTGGTTGATCTGATACCATGGTCTACAGACAAGCGAATCCTGTTCGCGTTTACAAGTAGAGAAAGTCGGGTCCGATCGATCGACGCGTTACAGCCTCAGATCCAGATGATCAAGCTGGAACGGCTGGACGAGCGCTCGGCGCGACAGGTGATAATCGGAAGTATCGAGCGATCGGGGCGCGCTATCTCGGGCGAATACTTGAACTGGTGTGTTCGCGTCGCCGAAGGCAACCCATACTTCCTCACTGAACTCGCCAGTCATTGGATACAAACCGGTGAAACACAGGAGGCGCCTCCTTCGTTGGCGGCGGTAATTGAGCAGCGGCTATCGATGCTCGATCAGTCGGCTCTGCAGTTGCTGCAAGCGTGCGCCCTACTCGAGAAGAACGCCACACTCGAGCGGATAGAGAAGACTCTCGGCTATCCTCTGCATCAACTCTTGTCGAGCATTTCGGAGCTGTCATCGCTTGGAATGATCGTACTCGATTCCAATGACGGTGCATTCGAGAAGGGAGTTCGACTCTCACCGAGGCATGAGCTGCTTGCTGACGCGGCCGAGAATCGGTTATCGCCGCCGGCAAAGGCGTTTCTTCACCGGCGAATTGGAGTCCTGCTCGAATCCGAAACGGGCGAGATGAATTCGTCAGCGACGCTTTGGGATTGTGCGAAACATTGGCAGCGAGCGGGCGATGTAGATCGCGCGTTCACGGTCGCGCGGTCATTTGCGACTCATTTGATAAATCTTGGGCTGTGTACTGAAGCCGCTCAAGCGTACGAAAAGGCATTCGCATTTTGTACTTCAGATCATCAACGCCTGGAAATCCTCGAAGGTCAAGCACACGCCTCTTTTCGCGCGAGCGATTGGGCAAATCTTAGCTCCACGGCGGCAAAAGTTCGCGATTTTCAAAAGCGCTTTGATCGAGATGCAGAGGTCCATGATGACATAGAGCTCATGGAGATGCGGGGAGCTTGGCAACGTGGAATGCAGGCAGATACACTTGACCAGACTCTACGATGCCTAAATTCCGAGAGAGCCACGCTTGATCATCGGTGTCGCGCCGGAATTCTGGCTCTGATGCTGATGAGTTGGACCTGCGATCGAGATGGTTTGTCCCAGACATATGGCATTTTGCGTCCCCTTGTGGAGAACGACGGAGCAGATCCAAGCCATCGCTTCGAGGCTGGTATGGTGTTCGAAGCGATGTGCGGGGATCTAGGAGCCGTTTTGGAACTCGCCAGCAGACTAGTGACTGCGCGGCGCGAATCCGAAAGCATTGCCGATCTCATACGGGCGCTGACGAACTCGGCTACCGCGGCCCGACTCACAGGCGATTTTCTCGAAGCCAGGCAATGGCTCTATGAGTCAATCGCAATAGCCGAGTCTCATAAACTTCCGTTGGCCACTGAAATTCCCATGCAGATTCTGGCCAGCATGGCGCTCGATCTTAACGACATAAAGCAGGCGAAAGACTGGCACGCGAAAATCGTGGGACTTCCTAGCTCGACTTGCACCACCGAGAATCGACTTGTTCGAGACTATATCGGGCTTCGAATTGCGCTTTCGGAAAGGGATCTTGAAAGCGCGCGAAGTTTAGTCCGATCTGATTTGGATAGGCTGGTTTCCGACCCGATGGCGTTCAGCCGTACCTACGGCTTGTCTCTTGTCATCGCCGTTCAATTAGCGGATGGAGAACTTCCTCGCAAAGAGATCGTTTCCCTGTTAGAAAGCTCGCATCTTCTCGCCAGAAGAAGCGGTCGACAGGACTTTGCTACCTTTGTGTTGGTATCGGCGCTGCGTCGACATGGGCTGCATGGACGGGCGGATAAGTTACTAAAGGAATATCTGGAAAGCTACAGACGGGAGCGTTGGGAACCGCCGTTACATATTCTGGAACTCACCGAAAGTCTTGGATCTTAAATCAGCTCGCCACAAGAGACGTAATGGGAGTCTTCTTCCTCTCAGCTTCGGCAATGAGAGGTAACAACGGAACGTCTTTCTCAAACAACTTTGGATAGATCGGGTTGGTTAGAAGCATGTCGCAGATCTTCGGATCGAACTGGCGACCTCGAAGCTTGACGAATTCGCTTCGAACCTGCGTTTCAGTCAAAGCCGATCGATATGGTCTGTGGGTCGTCATTGCATCGATGGTATCCCCGATACATGATGATTCTGCTCGCTATCGGGATCGTCTCTCCAACAAGGCCATCGGGGTAACCGGTGCCGTCCCAGTTCTCGTGGTGATGACGAATCGGCGCAACAACGTCGCTTGGCTGCGAAACTGTTCGAACCAGTTCCTCGCTCTTGATTGGGTGGGTCTGCAGGATCGCGTTTTCTTCCGCGGTCAGTCGCGCTGGCTTACTAAGGATGGGTGCAAGTACTTCATGAATCTTGCCGACATCATGAAGCAATGCCGCAACAGCGACACGGTCAACTTGTTTTCCCGCATGCCCATCGCATGGGCAATCAACCGAGCATTTCGCGCGACGCGACGAGAATGTCCGGACGTATAGGGATCGCGAGCTTCGATCGCCATTACCATTAGCTCCAACAGCTCCTGGTTTGTTTGCTGAAGCTGCCAATTGACCTTGTTGATCTCACGATAGCCAAGCGCCAAGATCATAAAAGCAATCGCGCCAACCGGACCCCAATTCGCGTAAAGCAGCGCAAAGACGTAAACGAATGGGAGTGTCAAAAGGTCGCCACTACCGTGACTCGCCACTCCACCAAGCAGAAAGGAATGACTTCGCCTCGCTGATCGATATCACGCCGGCGAGCGCAGCGGAATGCAA